>JACMMD010000395.1 GCA_014379235.1 Anaerolineae bacterium | reverse complement strand
TGGAAATATAAGCTTCGTGATAACGGGGTGCGTCAAAAGCTCCTGAATGTTCTCAAGTGTACAGGTTTGATACGAAAGAAATTGGATTGTGTATTTCGTCATCGGCATTTTCCGTTCATATTCAAAAGCACTTGATCCTCCCCCATAACGTAACGTGATACTCTATTATAGTAACGGTGGAATTGGCATAACGCATGGCAGCCCTACACGACGATTTAGCGTGAGGTACGACGACATGGCATTAACCGAACCTATCGCCACAGCAGAAGAAAAAACCTATCTCGTGCGTGAATTTGCAAAGCGCGCAGGCGTCACCGTGCGAACGCTGCATTACTATGACGAAGCCGGCCTGCTGAAACCATCAGCGCATACAGCGGCGGGGCATCGCCTGTATCGTGAAGGCGATTTGCTGCGCTTGCAGCAGATTTTGACGCTCAAATACATGGGCTTCTCGCTCGAAGACATCAGCGCCTTACTCAACAGCCCGTCGTATGATGTGCGCCGTTCGCTGCGGATTCAGAAGGACGCCATCGACCAGCGTATCGCGCAGCTTCAATTGGTATCGCGGGCCTTGCAGCGCACGCTAGACACGATTTCCAGCGAGAACGAAACGCTCGAATGGGGGCAGGTGAGCGACATCATTCAGGGCGTTCTCGCTGAGGATAAGCAGCAGTGGGTCAGCCGCTACTACACGCCGGAACAACAAGCCTATCTCAGTGAACGGGCGCAGCAGTTCTCGGAAGAACAAGTGGCAGAATGGGCGCAGATGTGGACGGATTTGATCGCTGGTTTCGAGACGGTTCTAGCGGCGGGAATGTCGCCGCAAGACCCTGAACCGCAGCGCTTGGCGGCGAGAATGGCCGGTTATGTCGAGGAGTTCACAGGCGGCGACGAAGGCTTAACCAACAGCCTGCGCGCCATGTGGAGCGACTTCGACCAGATTCCGCCGGAGTATCGCTTGCACAGTGTCGAGACACAGCGCTTTATGTGCGCGTCGCTGGCGGTGTACTGGAATTTGTAGCGGTCAGCGATGCGCTATAATTAACTTGTATTTGTTTATAGTGAGGTGGCCTATGTCTGATATGACGCTTCCAGATAATCTGGCTGTACAGTTAACTGAAATCGCCCGCCGCGAACAGCGTTCCCCCGAAGCTGTGCTAGAGACGATGTTCGCCCAATACCAGAACGTCGCTGCCTCTGATGATCTAGAAGCGGAAGATCAAGAGCTAGAGCAGCTCCGCGGTAAATTCTACACTCGCGCCCGCGATTATTGGCGCAGGGTAGGCGACGAGGAGCGCCTTGCTTTAACCGACAAGCAGCTAGCCGAGCAGTTCTGGCTTTTCGACCAAGACGACATTCCGCGTCTCAAGTCTGACGCTGGCTCGTTTGAACTCCTGCCGAACCCATTAGCGGGACTTGATGGATTACTCGCTGATGCGACAGACGCTACCGACTTATCCACAACCATTCGTGAAACCTTGAAGCAATCGACACACCCTCAATACGGATGGACAAAACGTGGCCGTACTGATTGATACCAGCTTCCTCGTCGCCTTAGCCGTTCCGACAGACCGCAATTACCGACTGGCTCAAGCGGCCTATCCCTTGCTGAACACCGTGATGGTGCTGCCGATTCCAGTGCTGCCTGAATTGTTTTATATGGTGATGACACGGGTCAATTATGCTACCGCTGTTCGCTCGTATAATTTCCTGAATGGTGCGGGCTTTCAAGTCGAAGCACTCACGCCGCAAGATCGAAACCGCATGAGCGAAATTATGGATAAGTACGCAGACGTGGAGTTTGATTTTGTGGATATGGCGATCATGGCGCTGTCGGAACGGTTGAACATCACGCGGGTTTGCACATTTGATCGCCGCGACTTCTCAATTTACCGCCCCTCACACTGCGATTATTTAGAACTGCTGCCCTAATTCGCTCACTCGACAGCGACGAGTTCAGGCTTGATGAATTCCTGATAAAGTTCCTTGCGTTCTTTAGGCAAGTCTTCGAGATAAAGCTCATTGCTTCTCGAATGTTTTCAATGGCCTCTTCGCGTGTTTCTCCGAATGAATGGCAGCCGGGTAAACTCGGCACATCAGCGAGCCAAATACCATCTTCATCACGGGAAATAATCGCGTAACGCATATTCGATCCCTCTGCTCTTCTATGTCGAATAGTATACAGCAAAACGGCTGGCCATTCGGCGGATTTAAGAGTACGCAAAGCGCTTTTCGAGGCGGCGTCCGAGCGTCGAAATCGAGAAGTTGACGAGGAAATACAGCAGCGCGGCCACTCCATATAGTAGCAGCGTTTCCCGCGTTCGCCCTGCGATCTGCTGAATCGACATCATCAGATCAACTACGCTGACCAGCGACACCAGCGACGACGCCTTGACCATCTCAGCGGCGGTGTTGACCCACGGCGGAAGCACACGTCGCAGCGCTTGAGGGAGAATCACGTAGCGCAAACGCTGACCGAAGCTCAATCCAAGCGCGTTAGCCGCGTCGGTTTGTCCTGATGAAATCGACATCGCGCCGCCGCGCACAATCTCCGAGACGTGCGCCCCACAGAATATGCTCAGGGCGATGACGGCGGCTGTCAGCGCCGACACTTGCAGCCCCAAAACGGGCATTCCATAAAACAGCGCGAAGATCAGCACCAGTAACGGAATGCCGCGCAGCGTGTCCACATAGGCGCGCACCAACCAGCGCAGCGGCTTCGCTCCATATAGCAGCGCCAAACCCCCGCCGATGCCGATGATTGTGCCGATGAATAAAACCAGCGCCGAGACTTCCAGCGTGACCAGCAGCCCGCGCAGGATCAGGGGGCCGCTGTTGATGATTGTTTGCATTCAGTCCTCGACGATCAGTGTGGCATAGCGAAGCGCCGTTCGAGCAGGCGCAGCAGTCCGGCGATCAGATAACACGTTGCCAGATACATCAGCCCCACTACCGTGTAAACCTCGATTATGCGCCACGTATTGACGTTGATGCGTATCGCGCCGTAGGTCAGTTCGGTCACCGAAATGGCCGATGCCAGCGACGTATCTTTGAACAGCGAAATCAACGTGTTGCCAAGCGATGGCAGCACGATACGGAACATCAGCGGTATGGTGATATAGCGCGCCACTTGAAAGCGCCTCAGTCCGACGGCAGTTCCGGCTTCGATATAGCCCGCGTTGACCGCTTCCAATCCGGCGCGAAATGTCTCGATCAGGTACGCGCCGGAATATAAGGCCAGCGCGAACACGAACGACCACAGGTTATCCAGAAAGCGGATGCCAATCAGCGGCAGCCCGAAATACACGAAGTAAATAATCAGCAGCAGGGGGATGTTTCGCACGAACTCGACGTAAGCCGTCACTAGCAGTCGCGCCCAACGCGGCCCGTACACACGGACGAACGCTCCGGCTAGGCCGATGATCACGCCGATGGCCAGCGCGCCAATCGCCATGACGATGCCGAGCAGCAGACCCTTCCACAGCAGGTCGAAGTTCTGGAAAACCGGACGCCAGTTGAATTGATACACTGATGAGTCCTAGCCATATTGCAGTAGGGGCACGGCATGCCGTGCCCCTACGAAATTATTCTACGAGCGAACGCCGAATTCCACCGGGAAGCCGACGGGCGGCGGCGCGAGTTCCACGCCGAAGAATGTGCTGAAAGCCGCCGCATACGCCGCGAACTCGACGCCGGTCATGGCTTCGTGCAGCGTCGTGTTGAGGAAGTTCAGCCAGATCGAGTCGCCGGGGCGCACGGCGGCGGAATAGCTCTGC
>JACMMD010000394.1 GCA_014379235.1 Anaerolineae bacterium | reverse complement strand
GGCCGCCGAACTTGACCTCTCCATCGGCACGAACTTCCGCCGCCCGGAGCGCATTTTCGAAGCCGCAGAATAAGAAAAGAACGTCTGTAGGGGCACGGCATGCCGTGCCCCTACACCACCCTCATGACAAATTTCCTTCTCCGCCGTTTGCTGCAAACGATTCCCCTGCTGATCGGGATTTCGATTTTGTCGTTCCTGATCGTCAAGGCCACTCCCGGCGATCAAACGATGGTCTACATCGACCCCAATAAGCCGCCGCCCAGCGTCGAGGATATGGCGCGGCTGCGCGCTCAATTGGGCCTCGACCAGCCGCTGCCGATTCAGTATGTGCGCTGGCTTGGCAGCGCGTTACAGGGCGATTTGGGCTTCTCGCTGTCGGGTCGCCGCGCTGTGCTGACCGAGATTATGGATCGCTTGCCCGCGACGTTCTTGCTCGGCTTCACGTCGCTGGTGATCGCGCTGATATTGGCGCTGCCCATCGGCATTTTTTCGGCGGTCAAGCGCTACAGCTTCATGGATTATGTGATTACAGTGATTTCGTTCATCGGCCTCAGCGTACCGGGATTTTTTCTCGCGCTGCTGCTGATGCAGATTTTCGCGGTGCAGCTTCGCTTATTACCCACCACCGGAATGCGTGACGCCCGCGAAGATTACGAAGGACTTGCCGCCATTGTGGACGTGGCCCGTCATTTAGCGCTGCCTGCGATAGCGCTCGGTACGGCGTCGCTGGCGCGCTGGGTGCGTTATGAGCGTTCGAGCATCCTCGATGTGCTGTCGCAGGATTACATTCGCACTGCCCGCGCCAAAGGTCTGCGCGAAGATCGCGTCTTGCGGATACACGCGCTGCGAAACGCTCTGCTGCCGATGGTCACTCTGATAGGCTTGTCGATACCGGGACTGGTGTCCGGCTCGTTCATCATCGAGTTTGTGTTCGGCTGGCCGGGTATGGGACTGCTGGCCGTGAACGCGGCGCTGCGCCGGGATTTTCCGGTCATCATGGGCGTTACCATGCTGTCGGCGGTATTCATCGTCATCGGCAATTTCGTCGCGGACATCCTCTATCACTGGGTAGACCCCCGGATACGTTATGAGTGATATTGTCACGAGTGACAGCGGTATAGTCCACATTCAGCAGAACGCCGCCAGCACTCAAGAAAGCCCGTGGCGCATGACGTGGCGGCATTTCCGGCGGCATAAGCTGGCGTTCTACAGCCTGATTTTGCTGCTTTTCTTGAGCCTCATCGCCATCTTCGCCAACCAGCTTGCGCCCTACGACCCCAACGACATCGACCCGCGTAATACCGATGTGCGGCGCGGCTTCCCCGGCGAACCCAACGTCGAGCATCCCTTTGGCACGGACGACTTCAACCGCGACTTACTATCGCGTGGGCTGTATGGCCTGCGGATTTCGCTGGCTGTCGGTTCGCTGGCCATGCTGATCGGTATCAGCGTCGGCATCGTGGTTGGCGCAGTGTCCGGTTATGCGGGCGGCATGGTCGATAACGTGCTGATGCGGCTGGTGGACATCTTTTTGTCCGTGCCGAGTTTTATATTGTTTCTCGCCCTCAACGCCATTCTCACGCCAAGCATCTGGAACGTGATTTTCATCATCGGTATGTTCAGTTGGATGGACATTGCGCGGCTGGTACGCGCTGAATTTCTCGCGCTGCGTGAACGTGATTTCGTGATGGCGGCGCGGGCGATTGGCGTCTCCCCTGCTGAGATGATCTGGCGTCACCTGCTGCCGAATGCCGCCGCGCCGATTGTGGTGGCCGCGACGCTGGCTATCCCCGCCGCCATCCTCAGCGAATCGGCGTTGAGCTTCGTCGGGTTGGGAGTGCCGCCGCCCGATGCCAGTCTCGGCAGTATGCTGCAAGATGCGAAATCGTGGTTGGTGACGGCGTGGTGGATGTGGATTACGCCGGGTGTGCTGATTAGCTTGATCGTGCTGGCGTTCAACTTCGTTGGTGACGGACTGCGCGACGCTCTCGACCCGATGCTGTATCGGCGGTAATCCATTTTGGTCAGACTATTCAAAGTGGAGCGATACAATGAGCATTCAAACAAGAAATCACTTAGTTGAATTGCTGCTTAGTCTGCGCCAACGCTTACTTGATGCCTGCGAGAAAAACGATAAGACCCAGTTATCGTATCTCAAAATCACTTTTGGTATGCTGATCGAAGCCGCTTATACCACCGAGTATAAAGCGCTGATCGCCATTCTGGTTGATTTGGAAGATGCTGCGCGGGACTCCATGACAGGCGTAGACTGGAAAGGTTCTATTCCAAGTATCGAAGTTATCGAGAAATCATGCCTTTAATTCTGTCCTTTTTTTGCTTTCTCTATCCCTTTCGACCCTCAGTCATCACAGGCATGTTTTTGTAGGGGCGACCCGGTAAACCTAGTTCTGACGTGAACTCAAATTATGGGTCGCCCTTATTCGGTAAGGCGACCCATAATTTGCTTATACGCCAATGCTGCTGTGCCGGGTCGCCCCTACAGGAT
>JACMMD010000393.1 GCA_014379235.1 Anaerolineae bacterium | reverse complement strand
TAACGTCGAACCGATTTGCACCCATATCCAATCGTCGCCGCTTTGTCGGACGATGACGCCGCTGCCAGAGCTAAACCACATATTGCCCGCGCTATCTTGAGATAGCTCGTAGTTCAACGTCCGCCCCAATTTGCTGTTCTCCGAGTTAAACACGTCCCAACGCTGACCATCAAAGCGCGTGACGCCGCCGAGCGTGATGACTTCCGGCTGACTGAGATAGCTCAACAGCCCGGCCAGCAGCGCTAGTCCGATCAATGCCAGCAGCCGCATCCGTGACCTCGAGGCCGCTGGCGTATAGGTCATGAGCGCTCGATTGGCGACTACAGCCACCACCGCAAAGGCGACATAAACGACAGTCTGATACTGCGGGCCGACGTTCGACCACAGCGCGATGAAGCCTGCCGCAGCCAGCACGAAAGCCAGCGCGAACAGCGGCCACGTCAGTCGTTTGCTGCGTGGGCCGCGCAAGATCATCAGCGTAAAAAACGCGGCGACGAACGCGAAACCGACTGTCCAGCTTAACAGCAGCGCCAGCAAGGGCACGCCGATCAGCAGACCGACGCTCCAGCGCAGTATCCGCACAGGCCGCGAAACGTTCTTGCGCCAGTGCCAGCGCGTCGCAATATCACCGATCAGCGCCATGACAGCGGTTATCACGATCACCAGCGCGCTGGCGAAAAATACTTGAAAGCCGAATGCAGTCGCCAAAATACGATGCAGCCATTCCACACCGGGCGCTGGAGCGCTGGTTTCCGCCAAGTCCACGATGAGCGGAACTTGTATCAGTACGAGATCGAGCGTGATGCCCGCCAATTGCAGCGCGAAAATGCCTGCAAACAGCCCCGCCGCCGCGCCAGCAGTCGCCCAACCGGAGCGCTTGAGAGCGGGCGCGCTTTCGTCGATCCATTGACCGAGCCGCCAGCCCATCACCAGCAGTTCGATACTCAGGGCCGCCGTAATCACTGCCAATACCAGCACCCACCACGTTTGCTGCGTCGCGCCGATCATCAATACCACGCCGAGCAGCGTCGTCACACCGGAAAAATAGGCGGCGGCACGCAGTTGTCGGGACGGGCTGCTGGCATCTTGCCGCCGCAGGCCGCGCAGAGCGAGAATTTGCGTCAGCGTCAGCGCCAGCCATGATTGACCGATGGACGCTACGATAATCCATTGAGGCTGCCAGCTTCCCGTATAGCCGAAGTTATTGAAGATGTTCTGGATAGATGTCCCCAACAGGCTAAACAGGACGGCGTTCGCCACGACGACCACCGCTAACGGGGTGCTGGCCAACAGCGCGATCAACGACCACGAGATACCGCTGTCGCTGGATGGCGTTGTTGCGGCTTCGTTTCGAGAGCGCAGGCGAACCAGAGCGGTCAACCCGCCCATCAAACCGCCGCCGCCGACCAACAGCCAGAACGTGGCGTAAACCAGCGGGAAGGTCGCGTTGACGGCGACAGCTAACTTCAACGTCCATTCGTCCGTGTCGAACCCTTCCCGAGAGAGGGCGACATCGTACAGCAGTGCGCTGCTGATGATACCCGCCGCTGGTGCGCCCAACGCGCTAAACACCACCAATCCGGCGAGCGTTCCCGCCGCCGCGCCAACGGCCAAGCGCTGTCTCCAACCGGACGGCTGCACCCACCGAACCGCCAGCGGCCCAACCGCCAGCGCTACGATCAACGCCAGCACACTGTTCACCAATGGAATGTTCTCAATCGTAATGCCGGGAACAAAACTGCCGTAGACCCACGCATAAACTGGATATGCCAGCAGTACAGCGGCTGTCGCTCCGCCAATGACACCGACCACGATTAGCCGCCACAAGCTGGACAGCGGACTGCGTCGGCTGGCCGTTATCGTGAAGGCCGCGACCAGCGCCATCAGCGCCCACAAATGACCGATAACGTCGGACACTTCTACCGGAATTTGTGAATTGATAACGAGCAGCGCCAACGGTACGAGCGCAGCAGCTACCGCGAGGGCAATTCCCGTGCCGATAATACGAGCGCGGTTTGCGCCGGGATTGGTGGCCGTGTAATGCAGCGCCGCAGCGACGATCACCACCGACAGCGCAATCGTCGCGCTGGGCACATTGATTGGGGGAAAGACCAGAGGCATCGCGCCAATCAGCCCCGCGAGGCACGCCACCCTCATCACCAGCATCCAGATCGCGCCGGGACTGGACAGTGCTTGCCGCAGCACTTGCTGTGTTCGTTCGTAGCTTTTGCGTATGGTCGACATTGCATAACCTCTCAATAACGGCGATATAGCTACAGGCTACGGCAAACGTCAGCGCACGATAAGGAAAATTTAGGGGCGATTTGGGGCGGAGAACGGGAACTCAGGGCATTTCGATCTTACCGCCACGCCACAGATAGCCAATTCCGCGCACGTTTTCCAGCCGGGCCGCGTCATCCCCCAATGCGCGGCGCAGCCCTTTGATGACCGATTTCAGCCGTTCGGGGTCGTCGATGAACGTCTCGCCCCACAGCGCACGTTCTAAATCCTCGTTGCTGACCACGCGACCCGGCTGCTCGATGAGAATGCTCAACAGATCGTACTGCGACTGCGTGATTTTGAGCGCTTGCCCGCGTAACAGCGCTTGATGGCTGCGACCATCAATGGCAATCGGGCCGGATTGCAGCAGTCCGTCGACAGGTTGCGACTGCGCGAACGCTCGAAACGCCGCCGAGAAATATTCATAGCCCGCTTGTTGGCGCACAATCAGGCACTTTTGCTCCAACGAGCGTAAGGCGTCAACGTCGTCGTTTTGGGATGCGGGAAAGGTCGCCAGCGTCCACTTTTCCGCCGCCGATAACGTGCGCCATGCATAGACGAAATGCTCGTAAGCGTCCGCCGTAAAGCGCCGTTCGAGTTCATCGGCATCTGTTTGGTCGAGGTCGAAGGCGTGATAGCCGGCCATTTGCAGGAATAACGGCTGCGGGCCAGCCATCTCAAGCAGCGCGGTAATGGTCTGCTCGCTGAAAGCGTAGCCGCCGCGTTCTGCGAGGGATTTCAACAGATCGTGGGCGTCCTCGTCGGTGAGCAGTCGCAAACGAATGGTGGCGAAGATGTTGAAAAACGGCGAACTTAAGGCGCTGCTGTTGGCATAGGTCAGTTCGAGCAGCGGCTGGCGTGACGCCGTGAAATACGACAGGGGATAACGACTGGCCAGCGCCCTCAACCCCGAAAAGAAATCGGGGCCGAGCGCGGGGTTATGGCTCAACAACTCGAACTCATCGAGCATAAGAACGGGTTTTAATCTCTGCGCGAACAGTTTGCCGAGCGCTTGCTCGAACGCTCGAAAGCTGATCGGGGACAAATCATCGAGCGTGTCGAACGGGATGCTCAAACCGCGCTCGATCATGGCGGCGCGCGCATCTTCCAACAGCCCGCGAAAAATCCCCGCCTGATCGAGGCCGGACAGCGTGCCACAGTCGATGTACACGAATAGAAATTCGTCAGCGCGAAGCCCCTGCGAAGCGGCGATTTGCGGGTCTGTGATATAAAACAGAAACGAGGTTTTGCCGATACGCCGCGGCCCGATAAGCGACACGCTCTGACCGTTGGCGACCAGAGACAGCGCTTGGCTCACCTCACGCTGACGGTTAAAAAAGTGGCTGCGGTCACGAATGGGGCCACGATGAAAGAATAAGTTCGTTTTTTGCATAGGCCATTCCTATGCGTTGAGTATATAACGGATGCTTACGAACTCACAATCACATCAAAGGTGAAAACGGATTGAACCGCCAAGAACGCAAAGGTCGCCAAGCAATTCTAAAAGATTTAAATTCGACTATTCTGATCTCTGCGTTCTTGGCGACTTGGCGGTTCAATTGTCTTTAATTTTAGCGAATGCTGCGATAAAACCACAAATCATCTTCGGGCGGGCCGTAGAAGGGTTGCAGCAGCGCTAACTCGTCGGCGGTGAGTTGGAACACCCCGATATTGTGTTCAATGGTATTGCTCGGCAGAACGATCAAATCCTCGCAGTCGTGACCCACCAAGCGATACTGCACCCAACCGAAGCCGCTAAACGCCTGAATCCGATACCATCCCGCGTACTCACCGATGGCTAACAAGCGTACAGGTTCTTCGTCAGCAATGTTGCCGATCACCGTCGAGTCGATGTCCGGCCCGACGCGCACATTCACATTCACACCTTCGCTAGTTTGCATCGCGCCGGGGCAGCCATCCAGCAAACCGATCAACCTCGCCGCGTTGAGTGGTGTGCCCAAATCCATCTCGTCAACTTGATCGGACACCCCGACGCGAATACCCTGCCCCGATGTGACGGGCAAAACCTGATCGTGGGCGCTGACTTCGGCCTGACCTTGCGCCACTGTCACCACCGCGATTTGATCGTCCTGCGCCCACACCGCGAACAGTTCAGCAGGAGATGTCACCGTGAGCAAGCTCGATTCGATTTGAAACGAAGCGATCTCTCGATCAGGCCGCACACGTTGAATCGTATGCCCGCGCAGCCGCGCCGAAACCGCTAAACCGTCTGCGCTTTCACCGAACGTCAGCAGTTCGAGCGTGCTATCCGGCAGTACAAAAACCTCGACATCATCGAGGAAGGTCAGCATTGCGCGCCCGAAGCCATTCGTGCGAACACTGTCGCCCGGCCCCAGCGGTGTTTCAGCGTTGGCGGGCAGCGACAGCCATTCCTCAGTATTGGCCAGTCGTACTTCGACACCGATAAAATTGATGCGTAAAACGGCGGCATAGCCCGAATCCTGTGCGCCGCTCACACTGAACAGCGGCAGGAACACAGCCAGCGCGGCTGCCCGTACCGCCGTTTTAAGTAGCATCCACATGCTGCGTTTCCTGTATGGCCGGCAGTTCGACATAAAACGTACTGCCCGTTCCGTTTTCGCTTTTGACCCAGATGCGCCCGCTGTGGGCCTCGATAATCCACTTGACAAGACTCAGCCCCAAACCCGTGCCGGTGATGTTGGCCGTCGCCGAGTTGCGGACGCGGTAAAACTCTCTGAACAGGCCCTTCTGGTCTTCTGACGACATGCCGTAGCCGTTGTCCTCGACTTCGAGGCGTATTAAATCCTCGATCTTGTACAGCCGCAGCGTGATGCGCCCGCCTTCCGGCGTGTACTTGGTGGCGTTGCTGATGAGGTTGCTCACCACCTGCGTGAGATAGCGCTGATTGCCCAACACAGGCGGCAGTTGATCCGCGATCTCATAGGTGAACTTTTGCCGCCGGGACTGCATCGTCGGCTGATAGTTCACGATCACGCCTTCGACCACCATTCGCATGTCCACCTGCACACGCTCGAAGGTGGTGGAGCTAATCTGGTCGGTATTCAAAATGTCGTTGATGAGATTTTTCATCTCATCGCCGGCGTTGATGATGCGCTGTACGTGCTGGCGATTTCGCTCCGACAGCGGAGCTTCCTCGTTGTTGTTGTCGATCAACAGATCGGCATAGCCAATGACACGCGCTAACGGATTTTTCAAATCGTGAGATGCTAAACGCATCATGCGCGTCTTGAGCTTGTTCAATTCCGCTAGCACAGTAACGTCGTTGAAGATCAGCACCCACTGCTCAAACTCGATCAGCGGCGCGCCGTCGATGCTGTAAGTGGTGGTCTCTAACTGCATCTCCTGACGAAACGGTTCGCCACGTTTGAAGCTCTGCTGCAAGCGGTAAATATCTTCTTCGGACGCTTTTGCGTTGTGCATCACCGTCAGCAGTGAGGGATTAGCCGCGCTGTTGAGCGGCAGTATGTCCTTCAGCGCAGCGTTGCCGCTGACCACCAACCACTGATGATCGAGTACCATAATGCCCGTTGGCGACCCTGCCAGAATCGCTTCCAGCAGCGTTTTCTGGCGTTGAATATGGCTGTGCAAAATCGCGTTTTCGAGGCTCGGCGCGATGCGTTCGGCCATCTCCCGCAGGAGATTGAAGGCTGCGGCGCGCGGCTTTTGTGCTGGCGCGGACTGCGTAGCGATCACCCCGATCATGGCTTGCTTCCACACGATAGGGATGCCCACCTGCCCAGCGGCACCGTCCGCAACCAGTTGTTTGTCGCGCTGCACCCGTTCGGATAACACGCCTAAGGTGTGCGCGGTTGGTGTCTGCGGCGGCCAACGATGTGCGAGTTTCAAGGTTCTCGTTTCGTCGTCGGCTTCGGCTTGCGCTAACCAGATGCCGCCGTTTGAGGCTGGCAGCAAACGTTGAACATCGGCGGCGATGTAGGCCAGAATCTTGGGCAGCGCTAACTGTTGATTGGAGACGGCGACCACGCTCTCTAAGAGGTAGTCGCTTTTCTGGCGACGTTGAATTTCGGCGTTGATCTTCCAACCGACGTTAGCGAGGACGGGCAGCGTCAGCGCCAGCACTGAATGCAGCAGATTGATGAGTTCGAGACGCGCACTGTACAGCGTGAACACCAGCGCCAACCAGCCGACGACCAGCGCCAGCGCGACGGGCAGCATCCAATACCAGCGTACCTGCGCGTAGATGATGCTCGACAAAACGGCCAGCCCGACGATCATTAGCGCTTGCGACAGCGGGCTTTGCTCGTGCAAGAAGCGATTTTGCAGCAGCGTTTCGATGCTGTTGGCGTGAATTTCGACGCCGGACATGCGCTGACCTCTATCGCCGGAAGGGACGGCGTACTGGTCGAGCGAACCGCCCGCGTTCATCACGCCCACCAGCACGATTTTGTCCGCGAATACGCCCGAATCAACCTCGCCCGAAATCACATCCTGAAACGACACCACCGGAAAGGTGGCCGTAGCAGGTTGGAAGGGCGGGCCAAAATAATTCTGTACCCAGAAACCCGCGTCATCTACCGGGATAACCCGCTCCGACGCCACTTGCAGGCTGCCATCACCCGTGACAAGCACCTGTGAAGCGGCGCTGGCCGGGATACGCAGATAAGCCAGATAGGTCGCCAAACTGAAAGACAGATTCACTTCGCCGGCGATTTCGAGCAGCGACGGTTGGCGGCGGATAACGCCATCCACATCAGGATAGACGTTGACATAACCGAGATAGTCTACGGCGCTGGCTAAATCGCTCGTCGGACTAAGCGCGCTGTCGAATTGCAGCATTTGATCGTCAGCGCCCATGTCGGCGTTTTCGGCGCGTTGTAGACCGAGCGCGGACATCACCATTCGCGTGCGTGTTTCGCTCGTTCGTGCTGCTACTAATGCTTCGGCAAAGGTTTCATCGTCAGCCGATGGGTCAGCGAACAGCAGGTCGAAGGCGATCACTCGCGCTTGCGCTGCCGTCATTTCGTTGATGAAGTCGGCATACAGGGAACGCGGCCATTCGGTCAGCGAACGCCCATTCGCGGCGAAGGTGGTGTCATCAATGGCCACGATCACCACTGACCCCGACACCGCGCTTGGCACAAAGTAGACGCTGTTCAGGCGTAAGCGCACTTGCGCGAACAGGTTCGTACTCCACAGCAGCAGCACGATAACGGCACAAGCAGCGCCAAGCAGCGCACCAATACGAACTTGCTGCCATAGCTGGGTTTTGAAAAAGGTAGCAGCCATGCGTCTCAAGAATCCCTTCTAGGCGCTGGGGGATTCAGTAGCTTCGGGGCTAACTTCGTTAGCTTCGGGCGCAATAGCTAAGTCGTCAAGGCTGATTTCGTCCCCAAGCGACGTGTACAGCGTGGCATCTTCTGGCCCGTAGTTGTCCGCGAACACG
>JACMMD010000392.1 GCA_014379235.1 Anaerolineae bacterium | reverse complement strand
GATCGCGTTGCCAGCCATGAACGTCAGCCGCGAGGCCGACGCGCTGCCGGGACTGCCTGTCTCGGCGGTGTCGTGCGAAATCAAGCGCACACACTCAAATGGAACGCCGACAGCTTCCGCCGCCATTTGCATAAAAACGGTGTGCGCGCCCTGCCCGACTTCCGCTCCACCAGCGCGAACAATTACTTCTTCCATTCTGCCGTCGCCGTAAATTTCAACCGTCGCCCAGCTATGCTCCGGGAAGCCAAAGCTGAAACCCACGTTCTTGAAGCCACAGGCGATACCGACGCCGCGCCGCAACGCGGGATTTTCCGGCTGTGGTAAGGGCAGCTCGGTGCGTTGCCATTCGCCGCTTGCCGACTGCTGCCAATAGCTTTCGCGTCCACACGCTTCTAGCACTTCGGGCATGGTGACGCCCTTCGGCAGCGGTGTCCCGACGGACAAAATGCTGCCTTCGTGGATGATATTGCGCCGCCGCAGTTCCAACGGGTCGATGCCCAGTGCATCAGCCAGTTTATTCATCTGACCTTCAGCGGCGAAAGCCCCCTGCGGCGCACCAAACCCGCGAAACGCGCCTGTTGGGATGTTGTTGGTGTAGATCGCGTAAGTATCAACGTGACAGTTGGCGATTTCGTAAGGCCCCGTGACCATCAGGTTCGCGTTGGCTAGAACTTTGTTCGAGGTGTAGGTATAACCGCCTGCGTCACCGAGAACTGTCGCCTCTACAGCCACGATTTTGCCTGCACGGGTCGCGCCCCATTTGGTGCGAAGCGTGATCGGATGACGCTTGTGATGGTAGAGGATAGATTCTTCACGACTCCAGATCGTCTTGATCGGACGCCGCAGTTTCCACGCCGCCAGTGCCAGCACGATCTGAACGGACATATCCTCACGCCCGCCGAATGCGCCGCCGATTGCAGGATAAATCACGCGCACCTGCTCTTCTTCCATGCCGAGCGCGTGAGAAATCTGTTCGCGGTCTTCGTGTGTCCACTGTCCCGCGACGATCACCGTCACGCGGCCTTCGTCGTCGATGTAGCCGAGACCCGCTTCTGGCTGTAAATAGGCGTGTTCTTGATAACCTGTTTTGTACTCGCCTTCGACCACTATATCAGCCTGTGCCCAACCCGCCGCCATATCGCCAATGCGAATCCGATAATGACTGATGAGGTTGTTCGGATTGTTGGGGTGTAACTGTGGCGCGCCGGCGCGCATAGCTTCATCCATGTCGAAAACGGCGGGCAAGTCCTCGTAAGTGACATCGATAAGCTTGGCGGCCTTCGCCGCAATCGCCTCATTTTCAGCGACGACGACAGCCACACAGTCGGCGTAACAGCGCACAACGTCTGTGCCTTCTTTATCGCCGCCCGGCCCGCACAACACAGGTTGATCTTTGACCGTCAGTCCATATTCATTGACGGGAATATCGCGGGACGTAAATACGGCGACCACTCCTGCAAGGGCTTCCGCCGCGCTGGTACCGACGTTCACGACACGGGCATGAGCGCGGTCACTAAACCGCAGCTTCATCCACAACTGCCCATCCATGTCGATGTCACTGGGGTAGGCGGTCTCGCCAGTAACTTTACCTACCGCGTCAATACGTCTGATCGTATGCCCTACGGCAATCGTCTTTTCCTGTGACAAAACCGCTCGTCCTATCTAAGCATCAACTTACAGCCGAACCAGAATATATTCGGCTGATGGCTAAGAGCTTGAATGCTATTCCCTATCCATACGGCTCATATCTTGAGCAAGCCGCCGCCGTTTCTTCTTTTTGGCGTTAATCGCTTTGACCATCGTTTCGCGGTCTTCCTTCACCTGTGCATCCTTGTAACGCGCCTTGCTGCGAGGCACGGTTACAGCAACTAGCAGCGCCACAATTGCGCCTAAAATCACGAAGATGACCGCCGAAAACGCTAAACGCATCTGATTATACGGTAGTTCACGACCCGTGAAACCACGCATACCTGCCAGATAGGTTATCAGAGCGGGCGCGAATGTCCACGCGATGAGGCCCAGCGCGACAATCATAAATAATCCCAACACCGGCCACATTGCCCTACTTGCTCTTTTTCGTTCTGCCTGCTTAACCGTCATGATAATTCCTTCTGCTACAACGCCTTTTTAGCGGCCTCTTCAAACGCTTCGATGATCTTGTAATAACCCGTGCAGCGACACAAGTTTCCGGTGATGCTCTGTTCGATCTGTGCGCGTGTCGGTTGTGGATGTTCTTCCAACAGTTTCGCGCCCGCCATCAAAAATCCCGGTGTACAGTAACCACACTGCACGGCCCCCTGCTCGATGAACGCCGACTGAATCGGATGTAAATGGCCGTTTTGGCGCAGCCCTTCCACCGTGACGATTGCTGCCCCGTGTGCGCGTGGTGCTGGAATCATACACGCCATAACCGCCGCGCCATCGAGGAAAACGGTACACGCGCCACATTCACCTTCCGCGCAGCCCTCTTTCGTCCCCGACAAGTGTGCATCATCGCGCAGGAATCGCAGCAGCGTTTTCTCTTGACCCGTGTGAATGGTCATCGCCTGACCGTTGATCGTAGTTTCAATGGGCTGACCGTCGTCATGGGCGAAGGCTTGCGCCAGTTCACCGTTTGCCCGCCCCTGATTATCGCCCCACAGCATAGCGGGTTCTTGCGGCCAGTGTGCGCCCTGCTGATTTTCCGCCAGCGTTCGCAACGCCCGCGAGACCAATACCCGCACCATCTCGGTGCGATAGTCGGCTGTACTGCGAATATCGTTGATCGGCTTGGGCGTATTCGCGGCAATTGCAGCGGCTTCACGGATGGTTTCCAGCGTGAGTGTTCGTCCGATTAATACGGCCTCTGCTTCAGGCAAACGGATGATCGTAGGCGCGACACTGCCAAGCGCAATGGCCGCTCGCGTGACGGTTTCGCCCTCGAACGTCAGCACGACTGCGGCATCGACTACCGAAATCGCCTGTGCCCGCCGCAAGCCGAGCTTGAGGAATATGCCGCGTTCATTCGCTGCCAGCGCCCGAAAGCTGATGTCGGTCAGCAGTTCGTCCGCAACTATCACACTACGGCGCAGCCCCGTATAAAACTCGCCCAACAGTACCGTTCGCTCACCATCAATCGAACGCAGCGTCACGCTTGCATCCAGCGCCATCAGCGGCGTAATCGTATCGTTGGCCGGCGAAGCCGTGATGAGGTTGCCCGCGATAGTCGCCCGATTACGGATTTGGGGCGCACCCACTTCCCAACAGGCTTGAGCGAGCGGCAGCCCACGTTCGACAACAAGGCTGCTGCCGACGATGTGGTTATGCGTCACCAGCGGCCCCAGATGAATATGTTCATCATGCAGGGTAATTTCGTCCAAACCAGATACGCGGGTGATGTCGATGAGCACATCTACGTCGGGGCGTTGGCCGCGTTCCAATTCTAGGATGATGTCCGTGCCCCCTGCGACGATACGCGCCCGCTCCTGATATTGATCCAGCAGTTCAAGCGCCTCGTCGAGCGAGGTTACGCTGTAATAACGACTCCACATGAATTCAGTCACCTATTTCTGATCGACGCTGACGCTGAACGTGTTGATGCTCACATTGAAAGCATAAGAGCAATATTAACACCTTAGAGGGCTAGGCTCAATTAATTCTCTGGCGGTTTTGTGGCCAATTCAGCGCGTCGTGATGGTTTGCGGCTCGACCTCAAGCAGCATGAAGGGGTTGATATTCATAACAGTGGTGGAAAGATACTGCGTT
>JACMMD010000391.1 GCA_014379235.1 Anaerolineae bacterium | reverse complement strand
TGTATTCATGATCGAAGTTTATCACAATGGTTTATGCCTTTCGAGTGAGTGCTTACCTGATCGTTCGGTTAGCTCTGCGTGAAATCTCGACCCCGCCCGCTTGATTCGGGCTATAATATGGACATCACCTAGATAACGAGGTTCACCGTTATGGACAAGCGTATGGTCGATTTCATTCGCGCAATGCGGGCGGCGGGTGTGCGTATCTCGCTGGCGGAAAGTCAGGATGCGATGTACGGCGTTGAGGCCGTCGGCGCGACAGAACGCGACTTCTTCCGCTCGACGTTGAAAACCACGCTGGTCAAAGAAATGCGCGACCAGAAAACCTTCGATTATTTCTTCCCGTTGTTCTTCGAGAGCAACACGCCGCCGATGCAGAACATCCCTGATAACCTCTCATCGCAAGATCAACAGCTTTTGCAGCAGGCGCTTCAATCGCTGATGGGCGAAATGCAGGCGCTCAAACAGCTTTTGCAGCAGTTGATTCAGGGCAAGCCGTTTAGTCAGGATCAGCTTGACCAGTATGGACAGAACTCCGGCTTACAGCAGGCCGATGGTATGTCGCAGCGCCCGTGGTTGGAGCGGCGCATGGAACGGCAGATGGGCCTGCAACAAGTACAAAAGATGATGGAGCAGTTGATGGAGCAGCTTGAGCAGATGGGCATGAGCGAAGATGCCCGCGCCGAACTGCGCGAGATGCTCGAACAGAACGCCGAAGGACTGTCCGAGCAGGTATCGCAGTATGTCGGCGCGACACTGGCCGAGCAAATGGCGCAGCAAGAGCCGCAGCCCAAACCCGACCTGATGGACGTGCCTTTCTCGCAGTTGAGTCAGGAAGAAGTCGAGCAGATGCGCGACGAAATCCGGCGCTTGGCGGCGAGGCTTCGCAGCCGCGCATCCCTGCGACAGAAGCGCGCCAAAGCAGGGATGCCCGATCCGCGTAAAACCATGCGCGATAACATGCGTTATGACTTCGTGCCGATTGAGTTGAAATATCGCAACCGCCACGTCAAGCCGGCGCTGGTGTTGATCTGCGACCTCAGTACGTCGATGCGCTACTGCGCCGAGTTCTTGCTGACGCTGGTGTACGAACTGCAAGATCAGGTACGGCGCACCAACAGCTTCATCTTCATCAGCGACATCGTGGATGTCAGCATGGCTTTCCACGAGGCGGATTCACAGACAGCGGTGGGGCGTGTGCTGACTGAAAATCCCCCCGGCTACTACAGCACCGATCTTGGCAACAGCCTGAACACCTTTCAAGACGTTCACATGAACACCATCGACAGCCGCACGACGGTGATTATTTTGGGCGACGGGCGCAATAATCACAACGACCCGCGCTTGGACATCGCTCAATATATGCAGCGCCGCAGCCGCCGCCTGATCTGGTTCAACCCCGAAGGCGAAAATCAATGGGGCACGGGCGACAGCGATATGCACATGTACGCGCCCATCTCGGATGGCGTGTTTCAGGTACGCAGCCTGCGCGATCTCGCGTCGGCGGTGGATAAAATCTTGGCAGACGGATAACGAATTCTTGCCGGGGGTTTATACCTCCGGCTTTTATTTACGCCGATTAGCCATCGCCTTCCCCACGCGCCGCCGATCCCCGTCCAAAGTCTGAGGCATACCCTAGCGACTCGTTGTACAATGTCCCTAACTTTTTATCGCCAAATAAAGGGATCAAACCGATGATGAACAAAAAGTCTGCGACGCTGTCGATGGCGGTTGTAGTCGCGGTAGTGCTGGCGAATTCGCTGGCCTTCGCTCAAGTACAAGTCGCCTGCGATGCTTCGATTGACTATCTCGAACGCGGTCAAACGGCTTACGATGCAGGCAATTATCAAAACGCGCTCAACGATTTTCAGTGCGCGGTAGCCGTCAGCCCGAACGAGCCTCGCGCATATAATCGACGTGCCAATACCTATGCAGCGCTTGGAAACTACAGCGCGGCGCTGGAAGATTACGGCCATGCGATAGCCCTCAACGATCAATATGCCTACGCTTATGCCAATCGCGGCTTGCTCTACTTCGAGACCGAAAATTATGAGCAAGCGCTGGCCGACTATGACCGCGCTATCGAGCTAGACCCGAACCTTGATTTTGTCTATGCCAACCGCGAACAAGCATTGGCCGCACTGGAAAGCGGCGCAGCGGTTGAAGTGACCACTGTGCCAAGCGCAACTCCACAGCCCACTCAGGCCGCGACGGAAGTTGTAGCTACAGAAGAACCGACCATCGAACCGACGGCGGTTGTAACCGAAGCACCCACGCAGCAGCCGACGGCCATCGCCACCCAAGAAGCCACACTCGTCCAAGCCGAAATCATCCCGCTGGATGAATTGGTTGTGCCGACGGTTGAAGCCACGCCTATCCAAGCTGAAATCATTCCGCTCGATGAACTGGTTGTGCCGACGGTTGAAGCCACGCCGGAAGTCACCGCCTATGATTATGCGGTACAAGGTGACGCCGCTTATCAC
>JACMMD010000390.1 GCA_014379235.1 Anaerolineae bacterium | reverse complement strand
TGATTTCAACGCTGGCGTTCATCGTGTGGAGTCACGTCACACCAAAGGGCGAGATCAATAACGAAGAAGTCGGGCCGGTTTCCGTGCGCCACGTGATTGAATATGAAGCCGAAATCCCGAGCGAACTGCTTCACCAACCGACCAGCCAAACCACTCAGGAAGTTCTATCGCGGCGGGCATCCGACGAGAGATAGTTTTTATGACAGGGAGAGGGCGTAACATGTTACACCCCTACGCAATTAAAGGGTCAGCGTTTTGAATCTGCGCGCTTGTTCTTCGATGGCTGGCTCAACCGCGAGACGTTCGATGCTGGACGCGCCGAAGAATCCGGCGATGCCTTCAGTATGGTCGAGGATATAACGCGCATCTTCCGGCTCCGCAATCGGGCCGCCGTGACACAGCACTAACACATCGGGGTTGATCTTCACCGCCGCATCGCGCATGGCCTGAACGCGACGGGCAGACTCCTCAAGCGTGACGGTTGTGGACGCACCAATCGCGCCTTTGGATGTGAGGCCCATGTGCGGCACGAGAACATCCGCTCCAGCTTCGGTCATGGCTATCGCTTCATCAGGGTTGAATACGTAGGGACAGGTTAGCATACCGAGCGCGTGAGCCTGCCGGATCATATCGACTTCTAGCCCGTAGCCCATACCTGTTTCTTCTAAACCTGCGCGGAAAATACCATCAAACAGTCCGACGGTAGGGAAGTTTTGCACACCGTCGAAGCCCATCGCTTGCAGACGAGGCAGAAACACGCGCATGATGCGGAAAGGGTCTGTACCGCACACACCCGCCAGTACGGGCGTATCTTTGACAACGGGCAGCACTTCGCCGCCCATTTCTTCGACGATGGCGTTAGCATCACCATAGGGCAGCATTCCGGCGAGGCTGCCACGTCCGGCCATGCGATAGCGGCCCGAGTTGTAGATGATGATGAGGTCAACGCCACCGCGTTCGGCAAACTTGGCAGATATTCCCGTGCCTGCTCCCGCACCGATGATGGCTTTGCCGGATGTTACTTGACCGCGCAGGCGGCGTAAACATTCTTCGTGAGAAAGAAACGGCATCATTTAATCCTTATTGTTTGAAAGCGGTGAATCTCTTTGAGAGGGGCGCAAGAACCCCTCCCTAAATCCCTCCCCGCAAGCGGAGAGGGACTTGAACGCCCCTACATTGATTTCGCGTCTAGCAGTGTAATTAGGTGTTCCGCGATGGCGGTAGCGAATTCAGGGTCGTTGATATGCATGTCGAGTTCGACCAGTTCGACAGGCGGGCGCACGTTCTGACGCAGCGCGTCGAACAGCGCTTGGTCGGCTTGTGGCAGCTCGAACGGTTGACCCTCTTTGTCGATGGTGCTGATACCGCGCAGCGGCAAAAGGAGAACCGTCGGCCCGGTAGACTGGTTGAGCTTATCCGCGATGATGCGCCCAAGTTCGGCGCATTCTTCGAGTGTGGTTCGCATGAGGGTGATATTGGCGTTGTGGCGATACAGAGTTCGGTGTTTGAACTGCGCGGGTACGGTATCGTAAGCCCAGAAGTTCACCATATCGAGCGCACCGAGCGAAACCACCTGCGGTATGCCTGAACGCGCTGCCGTCTCGAGCCTTTGTGGGCCAGCGCTCAACACGCCGCCGACCAACTCATCAGCCCATTCCGTCGTGGTTACGTCCGCTACGCCAGCGATATAGCCGTCGCTGATGAGGGCTTCCATCGCTTGCCCACCGCTGCCCGTCGCGTGGAAAACCAGCACTTCATAACCCGCTTCCTGCAAGTGTTCGCGTACCATCGTTACGCAGGGGGTAGTGACGCCGAACATGGTTGCGGCGATCAGCGGCTTATCTTCGGCTTCGGGGATGGTTTGCTCGACCATGCCGCATACCGCGCCGACAGCGTTGGCAATGACGCGGCGCGAGAGGCGGTTGAGGCCGGCAATATCGACCACTGAGTACATGAGCGTGATGTCTTTGATGCCGACATACGGGCTGACATCACCGGATGCTAACGTTGAAAGCACGACTTTCGGCACTCCAACAGGGAGTTCGCGCATGGCGGCGGTAGCGATGACCGTATTGCCGCCGCCGCCCATGCCGAAAACACCTTCGAATTTACCTTCGGCGTAAAACTGTGCTGCTAGAATAGCCGCGCCACGTGTCATGGTT
>JACMMD010000389.1 GCA_014379235.1 Anaerolineae bacterium | reverse complement strand
CTCGAACTCCTCATCGGCGCGGTCAATCTCATCGATGAGCAGGACGGGTGGCGCACCGTCGGCGCTGGCTTCGACAGCGCGCAGCAGTGGCCGTGACATCAAAAACTGCGGCGAGAATAGATCGGTTTCCATCTCGTTGCGCGCCGCGCCCGATGCTTCGAGCAGGCGTAGATGCAGCATTTGAGCGGCGTAGTTCCACTCGTAGAGCGCGCTGTTGGCATCCAAGCCTTCATAGCATTGCAGTCGGATCAGTTCGGTATTCAGCAAGCGCGACAGGACTTTAGCGATTTCGGTTTTGCCGACACCCGCTTCACCTTCCAGAAACAGCGGCTTGTTGAGCTTCAATGCCAGATAGATGGCCGTCGTGAGACCGCGTTCCGCGATGTACTGCTGGGCCATCAACGCGCTGCCAAGCGCGTCTAGGGAATCAAACATGAGGGTGTGCTTTCGGTTTGTGCTGATTGTGGGTAAGGGCACGATATATCGTGCCCCTACAATGACATTGTAGCGTTACGCCAGCGCTTGTGCGACGGCGCGCTTGACGTAGACACCGATCATCGCGTGACGATAGGCTTCCGGGAAGGTGACATCGCCCGTGATGTAGTCGGCGGCATCATTCATAGCCGCATTGGCGGTGGCGTTCAGCGCGTTCGCATCCAGCGACGAACCTGTTAGGGCTGCTTCCGCGCCGGGTGAACGCATCGACTTGACCGTTGCTCCGCCGACAGCAACCCGCGCACTCTGGCATGTCGCGCCGCTCATTTGCAGCGCCACGCTCACTCCGACGACAGCATAGCGCGATGCCGGATGCGACATCTTCACGTAGGCTGTTTTCATGCCGCCGTGATTGGCGATCTCGATGGCTGTCACCAGTTCGTAAGGCTGCAAATCCGTCGTGAACAGGTCAACGAAAAAGTCGTTGGCGTTAACGGTGCGCGCACCATTGGGGCCGTGCAGGTGGATGATCGCGTCGAGAGCGGCCAACACAGTTGGCGGGTCAGAGGCAGGATCAGCATGGGCGATGTTGCCGCCCAACGTGCCGAAATTCCGCACGGCGGGATCACCAACTTTGCCGCAGGCAGCGGCCAATGCTGCCGCCTGACTCTGTACATGCGAGGATGCGGCGATTTCCGCATGAGTGGCCAGCGCGCCGATCTTCAGCGAACCGTTGGCGGCAATGCTCTTGAGTGAGGCAATGCGCCCGATGTCCACCAGCAGCGCGGGTTCGTTCAGACGCAGCTTCATAGCCGGGATGAGACTGTGCCCGCCCGCGAGGATTTTGGCATCCTCGTTTTGTTGCAGTAGGGAGATCGCTTCATCCAACGAAGCGGCGCGGGTATATTCAAAGTTATTGGGCCACATCGTTATGCGCCTCCATTTTGCGCGTGTTGAATCGCTGACCATACACGGAACGGTGTCATTGGCATGTTGAGATCGTCAACGCCAAGCGGACGCAGGGCATCCAATACCGCGTTGACGACGGCGGGTGTCGAGGCAATCGTGCCTGTTTCGCCCGCGCCTTTGACACCGAGCGGGTTCACTGGCGAAGGCGTGACGGTATGATCGAGTTCGAACTTGGGGAAGAAATCGGCTCTTGGCAGCGCGTAGTCCATCAACGTTCCGCTCACAAGCTGGCCGCTCTCGTCGTAGATCGCGCCTTCCCATAATGCCTGCGCTACACCCTGCGCGATGCCGCCATGTACCTGACCGCCAACGATCATCGGATTGATGAGGTTGCCCATGTCATCGACAGCGATATAGCGCTTGACGTGAACTTCACCCGTGTCGGCTTCAACCTCGACAACGCAGATGTGTGTTCCGAAGGGGAAGGTACAGTTGGGCGGGTCATAGTAGGTGGTGTCATCGAGGAATGGCTGCATTCCCGGCGGCAGATTGTAGGCCAGCGCGGCTGCTCCGGCAATCTCCTGAATGGTTTTGCTCTGATCGGGCGAACCTTTCACGAACACCTTGCCGTTCTCAAAAACGACATCTTCAACCGCCGCTTCGAGCATGTGCGCGCCGAGCGCTTTTGCCTTGTCTTTGATTTTCTGCAAACTGTGATAGACCGCGACTGTGCCGACGGCGGTGCTGCGGCTGCCATACGAGCCGTAACCGAACGGTGTACCAAGCGTATCACTGTGCTGGATGATGATGTCCTCAACCGGGATGCCCAGTTCGCCCGCTACCACCTGCGCGTTGCTGGTTTCGTGACCTTGACCGTGCGACTGCGTGCCGACAGTGACAACCACTTTGCCTGTGAGGTGAACGCGCACATTGGCACTTTCCCACATCGCCGCGCCCCAACCTTCGCCGGGAAGCCCGATCCACGCGGATGGCGCGACACCACAGATTTCCACATAGGTCGAGAAGCCGATGCCCAAGTAACGCCCCTGCTGAAGAGCCTGTTCTTGTTCAGCGCGGAAGCTCTGATAGTCTAGCATATTCAGCGCGAGGTCTAACGCG
>JACMMD010000388.1 GCA_014379235.1 Anaerolineae bacterium | reverse complement strand
TCGATATGGGTTTCACGGGCGAGGTTGAGTCGGTGCGCGGCGATGTGCTGCTCGAACTACTGAACGCCGGCGTGACGCCCGTCCTCGCGCCGATTTGCTTGGGCGAAAGCAGCGCTTTCAACGTCAACGCCGATCATGTCGCCGGAGCGGTAGCGGCGGCGGTTGGCGCGGAGCGCGTGGTCTTCATCACCAACGTCGAAGGTGTGTTGGTCGACGGGCAAGTTGAGCCTGCGCTGATGGCCGACGAAGCCGAACGGCTCATCGCGGCGGGAACGATTTTCGGCGGCATGATTCCCAAAGTGCGAACCGCGCTCAGTGCATTGGAAAGCGGCGTTCCGCAAGTGGCGATCACCAATCTGACCGGGCTGAAAACGCACGGCGGCACGATCTTCACGAAATCTTAGCGTCGGAAAAAGGACAAGGTATACCTTGCCCCTACACATAATTTGAAGGAGATAGACCGATGGTTACAACAAGCGATTTGACCACCAGTATTTTTGATGCCGAGCATACTTACATCGCGCAGACTTATGCCCGTGCGCCGTTTGTGCTGGCGCGTGGCGAAGGTGTGACGCTGTACGACATCGATGGCAACGCTTACGAGGATTGGGTCGCGGGTATCGCCGTGAACGCACTCGGCTATGGCGATCCCGAACTGGTGCAGGCGATACAAGAAGCAGCGGCGGGTATCATCCATGCTAGCAACTTATACCTCACGCCGCCGCAGGTCGAAGTGGCGCAAATGCTGTGCGAACTGTCATTCGCTGACCGCGTGTTCTTTTGCAACAGTGGCACGGAAGCCAACGAGGGTGCGATCAAGTTTGCGCGGCGTTTGCAATATGAGCGCGGCTTGCACGACAAGACCGATATTGTATGCTTCAATGGCGCGTTTCATGGACGCACTATTGGCACATTGTCGCTGACACCGCGTGAGAAATATCAGAAGCCGTTCAAGCCGTTGATGCCGGGAGTCGTGGTCGCGGACTTCAACGACATCGCCAGCATCGAGGCGGCCATCGGCCCCAACACTGCCGCCGTATTCGTTGAACCCGTTCAGGGTGAAGGCGGTATCTATCCAGCGACACCGGAATTTATGAAGGCGCTGCGCGAACTGTGCGATAAGCACGGCGCGGTACTGGTATTTGATGAGATTCAATGTGGCGTCGGGCGCACGGGGACACTGTGGGCGCATGAAGCCTATGATGTGACACCGGACATCATGACGCTGGCCAAGCCGTTGGCAGGTGGTCTGCCTGTTGGCGCAATCCTCATGACTGAAGAAGTGGCCAGCGCGATGCACGCGGGCGATCATGGCTCGACGTTCTCTGCCGGGCCGCTGGTGATGAGCGCCGCGAAAGTCATCCTCAGCCGTGTCAGCCGCCCTGAATTTCTTGGTCACGTCAACGAAGTCGGTGAATATCTGATGGAACGCCTCAGCGAGATCAACAGCCCGTTGATTAAAGAAGTGCGCGGTCAGGGCTTGATCGTCGGCGTGGAACTGACAACGGACGCGGCGGCGCTGGTCAAGGCTGGCTACGAACAGGGTGTCATCATGGCCGTTGCCGGCCCGAACGTGCTGCGTTTCGTGCCGCCGTTGATAACTGAAAAGAGCAACGTCGATAACTTGATAGAAAAGCTGACCACGATTCTAGCGGAAGCGGGGAATTCATAAATGGCGATGTTGGACGTACAAAGCTCGATTGAGGGCGTCAAGGGTTTCAAGGTCGCGGGGGTTCACTGCGGCCTCAAGAAAGACGGTAAGCTGGATTTTTCGCTGGTCGTCAGCGAGTCTCCATGCGCGGCGGCGGGGGTGTTTACCACCAATCAGGTGAAGGCCGCGCCTGTGCTGGTCGATATGGAACGGATTGCTAATAATCCGTCAGGCATCCGTGCGGTTTCGATCAACACGCGCAGCGCTAACGCTTGCACGGGTCAGCCGGGAATCGACAACGCGCTAAAGACAGCGGAGTTGGTCGGGCAGGCGCTGGATTTTCCGGCTGAGGCCGTGCTGGTGATGTCTACGGGCGTCATCGGAATGCAGCTGCCAATGGAGAAGATCGAGCGCGGCGTAGAGTTAGCGTCGCAGTCGCTTGGCGATGATTGGGACGCGATTGCCCACGCGATTATGACGACAGATACGCGCCCGAAAATGGCATCGATCAACGTTGAAACAGTCAGCGGCCAGCAGTTCCGCATCGCCGGTATCTGCAAGGGCGCGGGCATGATCGCCCCGAACATGGCGACTATGTTGAGTGTGGTTGTCACTGATGCCTTGTTGACCGTCGATGAAGCGCAAAGCATCCTATCGGCGGTGGCCGATGTGACTTATAACTGCATCGTGGTCGATGGCGATACCAGCACCAACGATACCGTTTTGCTGCTGGCCAACGGCGCAAGCGGCATCGGGCTGGAGACCGAAGAAGATCGCCAGAACTTCGAGATAGGGCTATCGGAAG
>JACMMD010000387.1 GCA_014379235.1 Anaerolineae bacterium | reverse complement strand
CAGCGCCGCCAACGGTACGATCAGCGCCATATAGATGAACAACGGCGTCACCAGCCAACCGATAGCCAACAGCAGTCCCGCGACAGCATATGATGAACGTCTACCGCTTCGTATAGCGCGATACAAGACTGTGAGATAGAGCGCACTCATCAACGCGAGGGAACTGTAAACATCGAGCGAACGACTGAGAGCCAGCGTCCAACCGCAGACCGCCGCGAACCCCGCCGCATAGTAGCCTGTCACTTGACTGTCGATGGCGCGGGCGAAACCATAAACTGCCGGAATCGTCAGCAGCGCAAACAAGATGCTCAGGTAACGTAGGTTGGTCACATTGAAACCCGCCACGCTCAAGAACAGCCTTTCGACGGCGTGAAACAACGGCCCGATGTCGCTGTTTTCCAGCGTGATAGTCGGTGCTTCGACGCGGGCGCGCTGTTCGGCTAGGGCAGCGGGCGCGGACGTCAGGACTTGCAGCGCGATAGCCGCGATCAGCAGCGTCAGTAAAACGACTGTCGTTTGCGCGAATCGCTGGCGAAAATGTCGCAGCCTTAAGCGCGGCAGTCGAAACGGCTGACCGTCGTTGTGGCTGACCCACGATGACGGCCACAGCGCCGGATGTTCGCCGTAAAAAGCCAACAGGGGTCGCAGCAGAACAAAGCCGACTAGAACCAGCACGAGCGGGATAATCGGCTGGCGCGAGATCAACAACCATGCTTGCGCCATAACGATGCATATGAGTCCGATTGTCGAAACGATGGGCAGATAAAAGGGGATATGAGGCTTGATGAGTTCGGCGTGCGGCGTGTGAACAGGCGGTAACGAAACCACATCCGCAGGCAGCGCGAGCGCGGCGGATTCGGGTTTAGGGGCGCGTTTCCAGAACTTGACAGTCACAGGTGATAATCTATAATCTAACGACGATTTGATTTTTACACTGCGTCAATGCCGAGGAGCAGCCTGTCGTTGGCTCGTAAACCTGCTGACCAATCCGTAAGCCGAGATGATATTATCACGGCAGCCGCCGACGTGCTACACCGCAGCGGCTACGAAGCGACGACCATGAAAGACATCGCCGCCGCTGTTAACCTCACCGCCGCCAGCCTGTATCACCACTTCAAAAATAAGGACGCACTGCTGCTGGCCGTGCTGGAAGGCGGACTCGATTATGCTATCGAACGCATCGAGCCGATCATCGAGTCAGACAAAAAGAGCGCTCAAAAGCTGCGCGAGATGACGCACGTTCACGTCGTTAGCCTCACAGAAAATACGGCGGTGGGCGCGGCGATGGTGTTCGAGATTCGCGCTCTGCTCAACGTGAAAACGCCCATACAGGCAAACGGACAGAGTGAAGATTTGGACGAGGATTTCGCGGCGCGGCGCGATGCGTTCTTTGCGCGGCGTGACTATTTTGAAGACCTATTCCGGCGCGTCATCCGTGACGGTGTAGAGCGCGGCGAGTTTCATGCGGTAGACGTGTCGATCTTCACGAAGGCGCTGCTCGGCGCGCATAACTGGGTCGGCGTGTGGTATCGCCCCGATGGCCGGCTGACGGGCGCGCAAATCGCAGACATGATGGCGGATACGTTTCTACGTTCGTTAGAGCAATAGAACGTGGTGGCAAGGGTAAGCCATGTCTTGCCCCTACACAAATGTTAGAACAGGATAGGCATTGGCCTCGTTTACACCAACTGAAGAACAGCAGTTATTGATCGACACCATTCGCCGTTACGCCAGCAGCAATATTCGCCCCGCTGCTCACGCCGCCGATGAAACCGAGACACTGCCGCAAGACATCGTACAAACGGGTTGGGAAATCGGTCTCGTGCCTTCGGCTATGCCGGAAGCACTGGGCGGCTTGGGCGAGATGAGCGCGATCACGGGTGTGCTGGCCGCCGAAGAATTGGCTTACGGTGATTTATCTGTCGCGCTGGCGCTGCTTGCCCCGGCCACTTTTGCTTATCCGGTGGCTCTGTATGGCACGGCGGAACAGCGCGAACGCTATCTCGCGCCGTTCTTAGATGAGTCATTCACTCCGGCCAGCGCGGCCCTGCTCGAACCGGGCGTGTTTTTCGACCCGCACGAACTCAAGACTATCGCCTCCACACAGGGCGATCAGGTCGTGCTCAATGGCGTTAAGGCCTATGTTCCGCTTGCGGATACTGCGTCGCATTTGCTGGTCTATGCCCGTGATGCTGAGTCGGGTCGCACT
>JACMMD010000386.1 GCA_014379235.1 Anaerolineae bacterium | reverse complement strand
TTTGTTTCTATATATAGTAGCTATCAGCCAGTCAACTAGTCAGTTAAAAGCTGATAGCTGAAATGCTGACAAACTGAAACGCTATTTGTGTGCGCCCCATTCAACCGTTACAATGACCCATATGGATTGATGAAACGAAAGAATCGACAGGCCGTGTATAACGAACATGACCACCAACACCAGCGTTAGCGAACCAACCGCGTCGGAAGCGGCCAGCAATGCCGCCAATCTCAGGGCGCGCCTGACGACATCGCTGATGCTGATGCCCGTTGTGCTGTTGGCCGTGTACGTCGGCGGTTGGCTGTTCACCATCGCATCTGGCGGGCTAGCCGTAATCGCCGTGCTGGAGTTTTATGAACTGGCGCGGGGACATACTGCACAAGGACGCGCATTGATTGGCGTACCGATGACTATCGCCGTGATGCTGGCCTTTCAATTGCAGCAAGACGGTCTATGGGTCGCTGCTCTCGTCATCGGCGCGATAGCGACGTTCGTGCTACAAATCATCAATCACCCTCACGACGTGCGCCGCACTATCCTGCAAACGCTGACAACCCTACTCGGCGTTGCCTATGTCGCCTTCCCGTTCGCCTTCATGATACGCTTGCGTTCGCTGCCGGATGGATTGCTGTGGCTGTTGGTCGTGTTCGCCCTGACATGGGGAACAGACACCTTTTCTTATGTTGGCGGAAGGCTGTGGGGTAGAAACAAACTCGCGCCCACACTCTCGCCCAAGAAGACCGTCGAAGGCGCAATTGTCGGCATCCTCGGTGGAATGCTGCCAGCATTGATTATTCTGGCGCTGGGCAGCAAACTTTCACAGCCCGCGCTGATATTGGTCGCGCTAGGGCCCTTCGTGGCTATCGCCGGAGACCTGTTCGAGTCTGCGATGAAGCGTTTCTTCCACGTCAAAGACTCTGGCATCAAGGGGCTGGATATTTTTCCCGGTCACGGGGGCGCGCTGGATCGCATCGACGCGCTGCTGCTGGTTACGGCCTATGTATTCGCGTTTGTTACCCTATTCAAAATCATCCCATAGCGACCCAAACAGATTCGCTATTTCGCCTCGATTTGGTATAAATAATCCGTGATGTGTTAGCGAAAACTTGACGAGGTACAGACATGGCATCCTTCGACATGGGTGATGGCGGTGCTCAACCCAACCGCGAAGAACTGCTCAAATTAGGCATTCGTTCGGCAAAAGCGGGCAACTCGGAGCCAGCGCGGATGATGTTCCGCCGCGTTTTGGCGGAAGACTCGCGCAACGAGCGCGCCTTGATGTGGATGGCAAACCTTGCGGAAACCCGCACCGAGCGAATTCAGTGGTTGAACCAAGTTTTGGAGATCAACCCCGATAACACAACCGCCAAAGACACCCTGCGAAAAATGGCCTACAAGAAAAGCCAAAAGCAGAACCGCGTTCTGCTTGTCTTCGGTGTTGTAGTGGTGGTTCTGTTCGTGTTGGGCATCGCGGTTGTGGTGCTGGTACTCACGGGTTCTTCCTAACGCGGGCAATAATTAAGAGTGAGGGGCGTTTTGCGCCCTTTTTTGCTTTGTGAAGATATAGATTAACGGTACAATGAATAAGCTATTGCGTGATTCTTGCCCCTTTAAGGCAAAGAGCGGAGTACGTCCCATTGTCCAATTACGAAGACCTACAGGAGCTGTTGCGAGCCGGAATTGAGGCCGCACGCGTAGGCGACAATACCAAAGCTCAAGACCTGCTTAAGCGCGTGGTCATCGCCGATGAAAACAACGAACTGGCGTGGCTGTGGTTGGCCTCTACTGCGGATACCATTCCCAAGCGCCGCGCTTGCCTTGAGCGTGTGCTGCAAATCAACCCGAACAACGAACGCGCTTTAGAAGCGATGCGCCGCCTCGATGTGGCCGATGGCAGTGGCTCACGGCCATCGCGTTCCGATGCGCGCAGCCGTTCGGAAGAGGAGCAGAATCGGCAGGCAGTAGAGCAGCTTCGGCGCATCCGCCAAACTCGTGAGCAAAAAGTGGTTGGTCGGCCAACGCCGCGTATCGCTGTACCCGGCGGCTTCCCTGTCCTGATCGGTGTGATGATTTTGTTCGTGATCGTGCTGATCGTGTTTGGCGCGGTGGCCTTACAGCAGGTCGCCGTCTCACCTACGCCGCAAAATATCGTGCTGCAACCCCGCGACACTGAAACGCCGATTCCGGGAACAGCCACAGTGACCCCATTCACGGGGATTCTCGTCACGGTGGATAACCCGACGCTGCCGCCGACCTTCACCCCGACTGGCACGCAAACGCCGAGCGATACGCCTACGCCTACCGAAACGCCTTTCCCGATGGCAGAGTTCCAACTGCTTACATCCGGCGTGGAGAACGGCGCGGCACAGCCCGCTCTCTTCTCAATGTTGGGTGATGGCAGCGATGAAGCACTCGTCGCTGAAGATGCGCTCGGTTTTTACGAGGTCGCCTACTCGCCGGACGGTTCACAAATCGCCTTTACGCGCCCGCATCTCAACGATGCGCCGCCTGTGGTGGAAGAACCCACAATCGCCGTTGAAGCAACCGAAGAAGAAGAACCATCCGTAGTTGAAGCCGAATCCACTCAACAGGTGTTTGGTGCACCTACCGTCGAACCGGAAGTCGTTGAAGAAGTCGTTGAAGAACCGGCTTCTCCTTATCGCGGTGCGGAACTCTTCGTCGCGCCTGCGGACAGCCCGGAAGATGCGGTTCAAATCAGCTTTAGCAGCGGCGAAACCGTCAGCCATCCAACGTGGTCGCCAGATGGAACGCACCTCGCTATTGTCAGTGATTCGGCTGGTGACACCGAAATCTACACGATTCAACCCGATGGCGGTGACGGACGCCAACTGACGGATAACAATTTGACCGACAAAGACCCGGCGTGGGGAACGATCATCGACGCAAATGGCGACAGCAGCGAATTGATCGCTTTCGCCTCTGACCGCGATGGCGTTGGCAGCACCGAAATCTACACGATGACCCCCGACGGTGGCAATGTGATACGCCTCACGGACGACACTGGCAGCAGCTACGCGCCAGCATGGTCGCCGGACGGTTCACACATCGTCTACGTCAGTGATCGCTCCGGTGATGGCGACATTTATATCATGGAAGCCAATGGCGAAGGCAAGTTTTTGCTGACGATAGACGACGACGGCGCGGAAGACCGCAGCCCGATCTTTAGCCCGGATGGTCAGCGTGTATTCTTCATCTCGAACCGCGAGGACGACGAGTTTCAGGTCTATTCGGTTTCGCTGAATGGAGAGGATGTGATACGTGTTACCGATAACGGAAGCGCGTTCGTATCGCTGGATTTCCTGCCAGCATCTGATGATATCTTGAATAACAACTAACTGAAGGTAACTGACTGTGAGCGAACAAGAAATTCAAGAGCTACTGCGTCGGGGCATAGAAGCTGCGCGTGAAGGCCGCAAGACAGAAGCGCGTGAACTGTTCGAGCAGGTCGTAGACGAAGACGAGCAGAATGAAAAGGCGTGGTTCTGGATGGCGTCGGTGGTCGAAACCGACGATGAAAAGCGCATCTGCCTCAACAACGTAGTCCACATCAACCCCGGCAACGAGCGCGCACAAAAGGCGCTGGCCACGCTGGAAACCAAAGAAAAAGGCCGCCGCGACGAACAAGAGGTGATGCCGGGTATCACCCGTCGCCAGATGACGCTCTACATGGGCGGAGGCGCGATTGCCGTCGTGCTGATTCTCGTGATCGTTTTCGCGGTCATCGGCGCGAACAACGCGCAGCGCGCCGAGCAGGAACGAGCAGCAACCGCAGTCGTGCAGGCTGCGACTGATACCGTCAACTTGGCGAACACGCAGGCCGCCGAAATCATGGCCGCCGAAACCGCGACTCAATTTGCTATCGGCACACCTACACTAGAGCCAAGCGCTACCCGTCAAGACGAACTTCCACCAGAGTGGACACCTACGCCTGAACCGATAGACCCCGCAGAAGCAGCGGCAGCAGCAGCCTTACCACCGCCCCCGGCTGATATTCCGGGACGTATCGTCGCATGGGGTGGCAGTGACCTATCCAACCTCGGCTATCTGCCTATCACCGTCTATCGTGTCAGCGATGGCTCGGCCTCGCTTGTAGGCGATATTACCGGACGCAGCGCCGATATTCGTCCAGATGCCAGCCGCGTGATTTACACGCGCTACTTCGCGGCGACTTTCGATTTCGGTTTGGAAGAGATCAATATTAACGGTACGCAGCCGCTCGCAGTCAGTGAGCGTTGGCGCGGTTATGCCGGACTGCTGCAAGCCGAACAAGCGACATACTCACTCGATGGCCGCTACATCTCTTTCCTCGCATTGGAACAGGATAGTAACGCGGTACAGGTGTTTAGGCTTGATGTCAACGCACCGCCCGCGCCGGAAGATTTGCCGCCAACGGTTGAAGGCGCAACTCCGATGTTTAACCCGATAACGCAGCTTACTAGCGACGGCGCGGAATACAGCAACCCCTCGATTTCGCCGGATGGCAGCCGTGTTGTCGTCGTTCGCAATGATGTCAACAGCCCCGCACCCGGCGAAGACCTCGTTATCATCGACGTGGCAACTACCGCGCAAACGCCGCTCACCAGTGACCTTGACCGCTCGGTTGAAGCGCATCCGCGTTGGTCGCCAGATGGCGCGAATGTGATTTACGATGCCGCGCCCATCACCGACCCGAACAACACCGACATCATCGTGCAAGGAGCATCCAGCAGCGCGCCGCGTATCCCGATTGTACGCGACCCATCACCTGAAATCATGCCGATCTTTAGCCCAGATGGCCGCTACATCGCGTTTTCCAGCGAACGCAATGGTCAGTGGGATATCTACATCTTCGACACCACCACACAGACGACCTATCAATTGACCAACACGCGAGACGACGATTTCGCTGGCGGTTGGTCAGCGAGTTAGATTTCTTATCGTAGGGGCGACGCACAAACGAAGTTTGCCTGCGTTGCCCCTACCCTGATTACAACATCTCCGGCTGTTCGCTCAAGCCCACTGTTTCCTGTAATTCCCGCGCCAACTGATTGAGGTTATGCGATACCGTTTCGACCATGCGCGTACTCATCAGGTTTTGCTGCGTAATGTGATTGATGCGCTCGATGCTGATCGAAATATCTTCCAATCCTTCAGCCTGATGACGAATATAGTTATAGACGGCTTGCACCGCGCCGCTTGCCGCCGTTACGTCTTCCGCCAAGCGTACCAGCACCGCGTTTGCCTGCTGCGTAGTCAGCACCCCGACATCGACACCGCGCATCCCGACTTCGGTAGCCTGCACGGCCTCTTTCATCGCGCCGCGAATTTCGCCCAAGATTGAGCGTACCTGCTGCGCCGCCGCCGTCGATTGCTGCGCCAACACGCGCACTTCATCAGCGACAACGGCAAAGCCGCGCCCCTGAATACCTGCCCGCGCTGCCTCGATTGAAGCGTTCAACGCCAGCAAATTAGACTGTGTGGCGATTTCGCTGACCGACGTGATGATCGCGTCGATGCGCTGCGTCAGACCGGCCAGCGTGATGATCGTCTCGGCAATCGCGGCGACTTGGGTACGAATCTCGTTCATGCCTTCAATCGTCTGCTGAATGGCAGCTTGCCCGCTCTGTGAGACGTTGACCGCTTGTTTGGCGATTTGGGCCGTGCCGTGTACCTGCTCTTGTATTTGCTCCGAAACATCCACGAATTCGCCTAAGAGCGTGTTCGTTCGAGAGATAATTTCAGCTTGATCGGCGGCCCCGGTAGCCTGCTGCGCGGTGACGGAATTAATGGCCTGTGCTGCCCGCACCAAACCATCAGCGGTGACATGCAGTTTCAGCGCCAGATCATCACGTTCAGGGATTTCAACCATCGACATAGCATAAATATCGGTTGAATG
>JACMMD010000385.1 GCA_014379235.1 Anaerolineae bacterium | reverse complement strand
GGGCGCAATTTTGCCGTGATCGGTGCGGCGGGCGCAGTGATCGGTGGGCTGGTCGGCGCGGTGATTCCATTGGTGCTGCGCTTCGGCGGTATACCGCTTGAGGCTATCGTCCCGATTCTGATGGGCAACATCAGCTCGTTGATCTTCATTGGTGTGGTGGCGGCTGTCGTTTATGGTCGCTTTAAGATGTAGAGGGTAGGGGCAAGGCATGCCTTGCCCTACTGCCGTGTAGCATAAGAGGCCAATACAACGTATGCTCGAAGAAATCCGCATACAAAACTTTGCGATTATCGACTCGCTGGAACTGACGTTCGCGGCGGGTTTTAACGTGATTACGGGCGAAACGGGCGCGGGCAAGTCGATCATCATCGACGCGGTAGACCTGCTGCTCGGTGGTCGTGCGGACAGCGGCGCGGTTCGAGCGGGGGCGGAGAAGGCCGTTGTCGAAGGCGTGTTCACGCTTAACCGCGACATGCGCGCCGCCATCGACCCCGTATTGCAGCGCGAAGAACTCTATGATGAAGACACTGCATCCTTTGTGACGCTCTCCCGCGAGATTCGCCGCAGTGGACGTTCGGCGGCGCGTGTCAACGGTATCAGCGTCAACCTCGACGTGTTGAGCCAGATCGGGGATATTCTGGTGGACGTGCATGGGCAGAGCGAACATTTGTCGCTGCTCAAGCCGCGCAGCCACATCGACCTGATTGACCGCTACGCCGATTTGCTGGAAGTGCGCTCTGGTTTGGCGACAGTGGTCGAACGTCTCAATGAAGTGCGCCGTGAGATGCGGCATATATTAGAGGATGAGGCCGCTCTCAAACGCCGCGCCGATGGTCTGCGCCGTGAAGTCGAGGAGATTGACTCGGCCAATCTGCAAGCCGGAGAAGATGACGACCTGCGCGCCGAACGCACCCGTTTGGCCAACAGCGAACAATTGGCCACGCTCACGCAGCAGGCGGTGATGCTGCTGTATGGCGATGACAGCGGCGACTCGGTAGCGGCTGCCGATCAACTGTCTGAGGCCGTCGGCGTGTTGACCAAGCTGGCGCGCATCGACGAGACGCTGGCCGATAATCTGCAACAGGCGCAAGAACTCAGCTTACAGGCGCAAGAACTGGCAGCGGCTATTCGTGATTATGGCGAGTCGCTGGAATTTAATCCCAAGCGCCTCGATGAAGTCGAAGAACGGCTCGAAGCGATCAACCTCTTGCGGCGGCGCTACGGCGCGACCATCGAGGCCGTGCTGGAACATGCCGAAACATCCCGTACCGAACTCAAAAACATCGACCACAGTGACGAACGTATCGCGGAACTGCGCGAACAGGAAACCAAGCTGCTCAAGCACATTGGCGAACTGGCATCACGCATCAGCAAATCGCGGCGCGCTGCCGGACAGCAAATGGCGCGGCGTATCGTGCAGGAATTGGGCGATCTGCGGATGGAGCGGACGCGCTTTGAGGTGGCTGTCGAACAGCGCGACGACCCTGAAGGCTGTTACGTCGAGGATCGGCGTTTGGCGTTCGACGCAACGGGTATCGACCACGTTGAATTTATGATGAGCGCCAATCCCGGCGAACCGCTGCGCCCGTTAGCCAAAGTCGCGTCCGGCGGCGAAACAGCGCGTATCATGCTGGCGCTCAAGCGCGTTTTGACGCAGGCCGACCAGACACCGACGCTGATCTTTGACGAAATCGATCAGGGTATTGGCGGGCGCGTGGGCGCGGTGGTCGGTGAAAAATTGTGGTCGCTGTCGATCAATCATCAGGTGCTGGTGGTGACGCATTTGCCGCAGTTGGCGGGCTATGCGGATCAGCATTATCGCGTTAGCAAGACGACGACGGCCAAGCGTGTGACGACGACCATCGTGCCGCTCGAAGAAGAGTCGGCGCGGGTGGATGAACTGGCCGAAATGCTCGGTGCAAGCGGCGAAGGCAGCCAGATCAGCGCCCGTGATATTCTGGCGCAGGCCCGGACGCGCAAGCTCGACAAAGCGACGGATGGCACCCTGCCTGAAGGCATCAAGCAAAGCCCATTGTGGGATGAGGGATAGCAAGCGATTTACGGATCAACTCACTCTATCAGTTTATGGACAATAATATATGTCAAAGGCTAAGTTCGATGCAGCTCGGGAACTCATCCGTGAAAAGAAATTTACCGAAGCTCGTGCCGTCTTAAATAATATAGATCACTACAAAGCTCAAGAATGGTTAGCTAAACTGAATGACATAGAAGCATCAAACAATACCATTTACTGCGAACAGTGTGGTAATTTGGTTTCCAATTCTTCTAAGTTTTGCAATAGCTGTGGCAACATGATTGCTAGGCATGAGTTCAGCTATAGCAGTCCTGTGGTTACCCTAGAAAAGTTAGTCACTCAACCAACATCCGTAGAGATTTACAATTCCTGTCCTAGTTGTGGTCGAGACGATACAGTTATCAAAATTGCAAGTATTGTCGCAATGCGAGTCGTTAAGAAAAAACCCGTAGATTATGGCGGAGTGATTGGGTATGTACCTTGGGAGAAGCACGAAAGTTTAGTGAGAACCTTCAGTAAACCTTCTAATCTAGGTTCAGCCAAGCTCAACTCAGCAAATAGAATCTTTCTAATATTACTTCTGGTATTTTGCATTCTCGCCAATATTTATAATGGCGCGATCAATCTATGTGCGAGTGGTTTAGGTGTGCTGATCGTTATAGTGTTGGTCGCAGATTTATTGCCAAGACAACAAATGGGATTTTCACTTGATCGTTGGAACCGATCATACTATTGTAAACGATGCGATGTAACTTTTGTTGCAGGCGAGAGTAGTTACGCGCCTTCGACGGATTTTCTAAGAATTGTGGTTTTACATGATCAGTCCAACGAAAAACGTAAGCGTGTAAGCAAGTAAGGTTTCGTAAATAGTGTTTTTCTTGTGCGGATATTCAGAACAGATTTAGGAACAGTATGCCCACCAATTTCGACCAGATCATCAACCGTCGCGGCACGGACAGCGCCAAGTGGAGCTACTACGGCGACGAAGCGCTGCCCCTGTGGGTAGCCGATATGGATTTCGCTATCCCCGAACCCGTACAAAAAGCCCTGCACGAACGTATCAATCACGGTATTTTTGGCTATCAGGGCGACTCGCCCGAACTGCGCGCTACCATCGCCGAACGGATGGAGACACGCTTTAGCTGGCAGATCACGCCCGAAAACGTATGGATTTTGCCGGGACTTGTCACGGGCATGAACGCGGTCTGCCGCGCTGTCGGCAAACATGGAGACGGCGTATTGACATTCACACCGATCTATCCGCCGTTCCTGACCGCGCCGCTGTTGGCCGGACGAACACTGCAAACCGCGCCAATGGCTTTGAGCCGCGAAAACGGACACCTGCGTTACGAGGTCGATACCGACGCGCTGGAAGCGGCCATCACACCCGCGACCAAAATGTTCATGCTCTGCAATCCGCATAACCCTGTGGGGCGTGTCTACTCTCGCGCTGAACTCGAGGCGATTGCTGACGTGTGTCTACGCCACGATCTGATTATCTGCGCCGACGAGATTCACAGCGACCTTGTGTACAGCGGGCAAACGCATATTCCCATCGCCTCGCTGTCGCCGGAAATCGCGCAGCGCACGGTGACGATGATCGCGCCGAGCAAGACGTTCAATATCGCGGGCTTGTATTGTGGAGCGGTCATCACAGAGAATCCCGAACTGCTGCGGCATGTGAAGGCGGCAGCGTCGGGAATTGTGCCCAACGTCAACGTGCTTGGCTACACCGCCGCCCTGGCCGCTTACCGCGATGGCGGCGCGTGGCTCGATGAACTGCTGGTGTATCTCGAGGGCAACCGCGATTATCTGCTGGATTACACGGCTGAACATTTCCCGCAGGTGTCCGCGACTGAACCAGAAGGCACATATCTCGGTTGGATGGACTGGAACGCCTACAATCTGCCGGAAAGCCCATATCAGTTTTTCCTTAAGGAAGCACACGTCGC
>JACMMD010000384.1 GCA_014379235.1 Anaerolineae bacterium | reverse complement strand
TTTTGAGCAGCTTCACGTCGATCTGTATCTGGCACTTGGCATCATCGCCGCGATTGTGGTTGGCGCAACAATCTGGCTCTATCTTCAGAAGACAGCGGTTCGCGGCCTAGACTTGCGCCGAAGCACTGCTTTGCTGCTAATCGCTGTTATTGTGGTCGGCTTAGGTATTGTCATCTTTCTACCCACGCCATATCGCAACGACACATGGCGACTTCACTTTTTTACGCCTGTAGGAGCAGCGCTTTTTTTCGTGGTCATCAGCGATGTTCTGCGCCAGAACATACCGTGGCCGTCACTGAAGAACTGGCTTTTTACGGCTTTCATCAGTATCCTCACGCTTCTGGCAGTGGTCAGGCTTCTCAATCAACAGCAGGCTTTTGTAAATGTGGCGCACGCGCAGCAGCATTTTTTAGCCAGCGTTGTCGAACAAGTCCCCGCTATCAAGTCGAACGAACGCCCCTCATTTGCGTTTATCATCCCGCCGACACCGGGTTTCCTGGAACAGCACCTGCTGGCCGAGCTTTTCATCAACACCGTCGCTTACAGTGCGTTGAACTATCTCTATCATGGACAGATTCACGCCATCTTACTTTGCCTTGAAACTAATCCAGCACTGACATGCGGCTTTAATTCCGAAGCCCTTCATTACGAGGTGTATGACTATGCATACGATGACCTCATCATCTTTGCAGTAAACGACGACGGCACAGCCACACTGCTGGAGAGTATTCCATTGGATTATTTGGCGCATCCGCCTCTAGCAAATGCGCCCGCACTGTTCGCTAACTACGTGCCTACTCACCTGATTGACACCACTGTTGACTATTCGCCGCGAATGCAAGCGATTCTCGATGGAGTCGCCAACTAATATGCAGTAGCAATGGGACGCTTCTTAGCTCACAAGCTGTTGAATCAGTGCAAACTCGTTGAACAGTGTCCACTCTTCTTGAATGAGTCCGTCCTTAATCGTGTGCTGATTGATACCCCACATATAGATTTGCTTGCCTGTGGGTTGCCCATAGATGCCCGGCCCGCGATGGGTGCCGACGATGCTCCAGCGCATACTGGTGCGGTAGCCATCCTCATCATTGCCCATCCAGTAAAAGTCGTCGATATGAAACGCAAGGTCAGGGAACATGGCCATCACCGACAAGATGTACGACTTATACGCGCCGATGCCGTAAAATTCGCGGTCTGTCGCGCCATGCACGCGCACATTGGGGATGTAGTAATCGTGGAGTTTGTTCAACAGTCGCCAGTTCCAGACCTCGTGATAGGCGCGGCGAATGAAGTCCTCGACATCGAAGCCCGTTGAGGTTTTGGCCGGGTAAACGGGCGGCTTGCCTTGGCCCGGTAAGCGTTCAGGTTCTCCTGAGCGCGGGTCATGCAGGCCGCTGACTTCAGCTTGTTCCGCTCTCTGGGCTGCAAACTGACGCGCCACATCGAACAGATTGAAGCCTAGCTGTTTAATAAGCGCCGAATTGTTGTACAGCACCCATTCCTCGTAAATCTCGTTCTCGACAGCGACACAGTTGGCGATACACCACACATGGACTTTCTTGCCCGTCGGCGGCCCGAAGCGGCTGGGGCCAGTGTTATGCCCCAAAATCACGGTTCGATGCGACGTGTTAAAACCAACTTTGTCGTTCCCCGCCCAGATGATGTCATCGGCATACAGGCGGATGTCAGGGAATGCGTTGATAGTCGTGATGGTATCGGCCACGATTTTGTCGCGTCCGTACTGCAAGCCAACGTCATCATGCACCCGCGAATTGTGGCGGTAAGTGTCGTAGATATAGCCGATACCGCCCTCTTCCCAGATGCGATGGGTGATGCGAACGATATAGTCAATGATGTCCACGTACTGCGGCTCGAAGCCCTGCATACTCTGTTTACGGGGTGAGACTTTCGGCGGGTTGAGCAAAAAGCGATCCGTGCCGCCGCGTATGTAGTTATCGAGCGAGATCGAAAAATCTTTCGGCATAATGCTGGCGTTTGAAGTCGTGCGCTTGTCTGCTGCCATTAAATTGTACCTCGCTTAAAGTCTCGATGAAGCTGTAATTTTCCCAGTGGTTTGATGCCCTCGCCGTTAGCGAAGTCGGTCTGGTACTGCGGAAATTTGATATTGCTATCGCGCAGGTGTTTGAGCGTTTGCGCCATGCCGACGTTGCCGTACTCCCGCGTCAGTGTCACACGGTCAAGGTCAAGAATTTCGGTGAGGATGGTCTCTTGAGTGCCAGATTGTTGCAGCACACGGCCATCAGGGTCAACGATCATCGAGCGCCCGCCGCCCCATGGCCCGATGCCGTTGATGTCCACGAAATAGCATTGGTTGGTAATGGCATTCGCCTGACTGAGAACCACTTCAAGGTCACGATCTGAGGTTGGTGTCATCGTCGGATGCAGAATGACTTCCGCGCCCATCCATACCAGTGCTCGAATCACTTCGGGAAACCACATATCGTAGCAAATTGACACACCGAAGCGCCCTACATCGGGCACATCGAACACGCAAAATTCCGTGCCGGGGCTTTCAGCTTCCATCGGATACCACGGGAAAAGCTTGCGATACTTGGCGACGATTTCGCCTTCGGGTGAGATGACCACCGCCGTGTTATAACTCTTATCGCCATCGCGCTCATATAATGAGCCGGGCAATATCCACTTATTCTCGCGGCGGGCGATGTCGCATAGGCGATCCGTAAAACGGCCCGGTATCGGCTGCTGAAGGCTGTTCCACACATGAATATCAGGCGTAGCATCGAACTGCACCATCGCGGCAGCGCACAGTTCATGGAAGATCACCATCTGCACCCACGGAAAACTGCGCCCGATCTGGTGGATAGTCTGTTCCATTTTGTCGATGGTCGCATCGGCATCCCACGCGACCACCGCCATTTGTACCCCTG
>JACMMD010000034.1 GCA_014379235.1 Anaerolineae bacterium | reverse complement strand
CAGCAGCGGGTCGAGGTCGCGGCGCTGCGCCACTTCCAGCACCACATCGGCATAATAAGCCGGATAACGCATACGGGCGATATACGCGGGCGCTTCCAGCGTAGCCACATCCGCCGAGATGATGACATAGGCCGCCGCCTGAATCGACTGGCTGTACGCGCCGATCCCACGCAGGAAAATCGCCAGTTGATAGGACGCGAGGCCATTGTCTTTGTTCTCTTCGATGACATCGCTAAATTCTTCTTCTGCCGCCTCATAGGCTGCCAGCGCCCACAGTTCACGCCCGCGAATCATGCGCGCATCGGCTTCGAGTGCCGGTGATAACGCCCACAGCGCGCCCTCTTGCGTAATGCTAAAGGTTTGTCGCAGCCATGCTTCAGACTCAGCAAGCTGCGCGATATCGTCAAACTCGAATTGATACTGAGCAGGGCGTTGGAACGGGGGTCTGCCACTGCTGATGTCGGCGGCGCGGGCAGCGAAGTAGCTGTCCGGCGCAGAACTGATCGCCAATTGAAGCGCGCTGTCCGCCGTTGCATTATCGCCGCGCTGACGCGCCAAGCGCCCTACCCATAAATACGCCGCCGCCTGATCATCGCCCGTTGTCGTCGTAGCAAGTTTGGCGAACAGACGCTCGGCATCAACCGTATCATTGGCGTTGATGGCCGCCGACGCCGCGATGAACAGTCCGTCCGCCGCTTGGGTCGTAGTCGGGTAGGCATCCGCGAGGCGCTCGAAAATCGCGCTGGATTCGTCGGGCCGATTGTTGGTGCTGTAGAGGTATCCGGCCCGCCACAGGGCTTCCGGCGCTTCGGGTAGATAGTCGTAGGTATCCGCGATGCTCAGGTAATGGGTGATCGCGCCCTGCACGTCGCCGGAAATGAAGCGCGTGCGTCCCTGTTCGAGAAGTGCCTGACCAAACAGCGGATTTTGCGGGTACTGCTCGACCACTGTTTGGAACGCTGTCAGCGCCGCCGCGTTGCTGCCGATCTCGCGGTAGGCTTGGCCGAGCATCATGTACAATTCCGGCGGAATATCGGCTAACAACCGCGTCGACGTGACGATGTTAAAGGCATCGAGCGCACCCTGATAATCGCCAAACTGGAAGGCCGCTCGCCCACGCGCATAGGCATCGAGTTCGCGTCCGTTGGCGGTCAGCACACCCATCGCTTGATACGCTTCGGACGTGCCCGCGTAGTCATTGAAAATGCGCTGCATCCGTTCCATACCCGGCTCAGTTGCGCCCGCGTCCATCAGCGCTTTCGCCGCCGCGTACTCGATGCTGGCGCGGTATGGGGCATTCTGCGCCACCGTGAGAATAGCGTCGTATTCGGCAACCGCTTCATTCACCAACCCCGCCGACAGATAGACCTGCGCCACTTTTTCGCGCAAGATTAACTGCGGCACGAGCGAACGACTGGCCGCTGTAGCCTGTGCATAGCTGGCTTGGGCGTCGTTAGTTTGTCCGAGCGCGAGTTGAGCATCACCAATGCGTTCGTAAGCATAGCTATCGACGATACCGGGACGCTGCCCCAGATAGAACTGAAATTCCGCAATGGCATCCTGCCACAACGACAAACCGAGATAGGCATCGCCGCGTAGGAAATGCGCTTGAGCGATACGCGCATCCTGCGGGAATTGGTCGATGAACAACGTCAGCGACTCAATTGCGTTGTTGAACAATCCTTCGCGCAAAGCCGCTTGCCCGAGCCGGAAGGCCGCCGATGCACGAATATCATCGGGCGAACCCTGCGTGATGATCTCTTGATAGCTGGCGACGGCGTTCTCGAAATAGCCGTTGAGCAAATAACGATCTGCCACACGCAGCAGTACATCCGGCGGCGTGGTTGGCGTTGGCGCAATCGTAGCAGTTGGTGGGATCGTCGGCGCTTGAGCGATGGCATCAGGCGTGGACAGCGCTTCTGATGCGCCAGTCGTGGCGGTTACGTAGATCACCTGCGGGTCAACAGCAACGCTGTTCATCAGGCTGCAACCCGTGAGGACGGCTGCCAGCGCTGCAATCAAAAGTTGTCGTCTAAGCATTCGTTCGATTTCTATCCGCTTCTAAGGGGGTGTCGTCCTCTGAACAGGTGGAAACCGCCGCCGCATACGTCAGCCCGCACGTGGGGCAGATACGGCGCTCTTTGCCGATAGCTGCGTCAATCGTGGTCAGCGCCACGTCACGGTCAAGTCCGGCGCTAGTCAGGTCGCGCAGCAGGTATTCGATGGGCATACCGCCCTCTAGCTGTGGCTTGATGGTGTTGAGCATTTCAGCAAGAGTGACACCGCGTTTGGGCTTCTGCGCCTGTGGCATGGTCAGCACTTGCGCGTCGAACGTAGTGCGGCACGTCTGGCACTCGACGAACTCGCCCAGATCGTTGAGCGGGATGATCGGAATGAAGTACAGTGCGAAATAATTTTTAGCTTTTTTGAGTTCGTAACTGCGCGTGGTTTGACAGTGCGGGCAGAAAAACGTCCCCGAATCAATCGTCTTTGTACGGGCCTTTGTGCCAAAAATAATCAATGTTCACTGCCTATCACGCTAACTTTGCCTGCCGCATTATCATGGCATAGCCAACATGTGTCAACCCACGTCCATACGACGCTAACCCCACGATCACATAGATGTTTATGTAGGGGCAGGTTTGAAACCTGCCCTATAAACTTACCTATGAACCAGCCGATGGTGGCGTCAACTCCCCCGCCAGAAACGGCATCCCATAGCCGACAATCAAATGGCCGGCTTCAGCCAGCGCCTTACCGAGTTCTTCGGTGCTGCGGAAGCTCCACCAGTGATCGGCGGATGGCAAAATCGCCACGCCAAAATCCTCGACCACCAGCGCACTCAGGCTGCGCCGTATGTAGCGCGGGTCACTGGTCGTATGGCGAACATCGCTGCGTTGAACAGTCACCCGAAAACGCGACGACGTATTCGATGCCCATTCACTGTCCGTATAGCTTAAGTGCTGAAACTCGATAAAGCCGAATAGGTCATCGCCAAGTGACTTGACGAAACGATAGAGGCCGCCAGCCCACTGCGACGGGCGTTCTTCCAGCGCATAGCCCGCCGCCGCAAACGCCTGTCCGACGACTGTTGAGAGTATCAGCCGGAAGTATTCTTGCTGTTCCTGACGCTTCATTCCGCGCTCTGACGAAACGGCTCTAACACGGCGTCACCATGCTGGCGCAGCATCGACCCTAGCACACGCGCCGCGTTCCATGCGTCGTCGTCGCCGCGATGATGCGTCCCATCCAGCACGAGTTCGGAAGTTTTGACCGCCCGCGCCAGCCCGATCTGATTCGGCAGTTTGTTCAAGTCCGCGTACAGCGCCTTGAGGTTGACGTGCTTCTGGCTAAACGGATAGCGCGTCACAAAACTATCGCATTGAGCGTGAAACATACGCTGATCGTAGCCGCCCCAACTCGCCCACACGCGCTCTCGCGTGAGGTAGTCGCTTTCCAGCACAGCACAGGCATCTTCAAACGTGGTTCCGGTATCGACCTGCGCCTGCGTGAGTGTCGTCAGTTTGGTACAGTAGGTGCTGACCTTCGAGCGCGTCGGCTT
>JACMMD010000383.1 GCA_014379235.1 Anaerolineae bacterium | reverse complement strand
CCTGCGCGCCGCACCGTTCATCGACGCGGATGAAGTCGGCCTCGTGCCGCACAGCGTCACCCTTCCAATCATTGGCCGCAATCCAGATGCGTCGTGGCTCTACGTGAATTACATCGGCTATATCGGCTGGATTTCAGGTTCACAAGTGCGTCCGTTCGGTGACGTGATGAGCGCGCCCGTCGCCTATCAACCCGAAGAATTAGCATCGCTGGTATATATAGGCGAGGTGATTCCGCCAGAAGTTCAGCTTGCTCACGTTTACCAGATGCGCGACCACGTTGCACCGTTGGCGCAGATGTCCGATGATCTGGCACGCTACTGGGATATTCTACTGCTTGGCGAAATTTTCCCTTGCGAACCGCCGCCGTTCGCCATCGAGTTTCCGCGCTCTGAGCGTGACGTGATGGAACTGCCCGAACTCGGCTTCTTGCTGCCGCAGTTAGATCGTGGCACAGACCTGCTCAACGAGTCGGTTGCGGCGCTGCAAGAATGCGGCGCGTTTGAAGAAGATGTTATCATCGACGCCCGTAACGCCGCCATCAACGCCAATATCCTGTTGCGTTCGGTGAACACGAACCTGAATAATGTGGAGGCGATCATTCGATGACGTTTGCACTGACTGAGGCTGACCTGATCGGACTGACCACGCTCTTGATGGTCGTCGTATTAATCTTGTCCGTCGTTCCGTTCGTGCCCGGCCCGATACTGATGTGGGTTCTGGGGCTGATATTTGGCTACGCGAATGGCTTCGCCCGCCTGACACAGCCGTCATTTATCATCATGACTGTTATCCTGATCGCCGCCGTAACGTCTGATTTCTGGCTGACTCCGCTCGGCGTGAAGATGCAAGGCGGCTCGTGTTTGAGTTCGATAGGCGGCTTTGTCGGCGGCTTGATCGGCACGTTTTTGATCCCGATTCCCATTGTCGGCACGTTGATCGGTGCGCTGATCGGCACATTGGCCGTCGAGTTCTTGCGGGTGCGCCAATGGCGCGAGGCCCTCCGTGCTGGTCGGGCATCGCTGGTGATGTTCGTCGTCGGCATGATCTTCGAGGTCGGCTTCACCGCGCTGATCTTCGGCGTGTACATCGTCAGCCTGTGGTCTACCGGATAAACAGGTACGGGGTTAAAGGGGCCAGGTTCGAGTAAAATCTACTTGAACCTCGTCCCTCGTGCCTCGAACCTTAGTAATGATCCGGCACAGTGCTGTCCGTGAGCGGCTTGTCGAACGTGCCGCCCGTTCGCAGCGGACAAATTTGCTGCCACGATGAGCGGGATGTCGTGCTTTCGCCGCTTGTCCAATAGGGGACGACACGCCACGTATACGTCCCACCGCGACCCGGTAACTGTCCGAGACTGACCGACTCCGTGTTATCCAATGTATCAAACGCGATGCGAAACTCGGTTTCGGGCGTGATGATAATCAGCGAGTACAGCGTCGCGCCCGTCATCGCCGGCCATGTGAACGTCAGCGTTTCATCACCCGCCACAAAATCACCCTGCTGTGAGAATTCGCCCTGCCAATCGTCGCAAATGTAGGTCGAGAGGTCGAACACGTCCGGCACGCGCCCGTTATTGTCTCGCGGCAGCAGGATTCCGGTCACAGATAGATTGCTGAAGCTGACGCTGGTTCGCAGCAGGCGCGCATAGACCCATGCCCGGCCCTCGCCCCACGCGATTTGTATCCACTGGCGGCCATCCCAACTCCCGCGAAAATCACCTGCGCGGCCTGTCACCACCACTGACGCATTGAGCGGAAGCTGACCGACGGTTGGATAAGCGAAATCCGGCCCCGAACGCACTTCGGCGCGATCCGTCGAGACCAGCCCGTAGATCGTGTCGAAATCGAATGTGTCGTCGCTGTCGCCTTGCGCCTCGTCCTGCGCCCACGCCAACCCGCTCACCATCAACGCCGCGATTAATATCGCCAAGACTAACGCTAACTTTTTAGCCATGACCACCCCCCTAGCCAACCATTTAACCAAGCGAGGGCGACTGGCCAGCCGCCCTACATTTCTCGAACCTCGTCCCTCGAACTTATATCCCGTCGCCTGTGCAGATCGCCGGATTTTGCTCCAGCAGCGCCCGTTCGCGCCACGTCGGGAACGGCTGAATATCCGCCGCGCAGGTAGCGATTTCTTCGGGCCATACGCTGCAAAAGAAACTCCCCTGCTGCTGCCGGACAACTGCACCT
>JACMMD010000382.1 GCA_014379235.1 Anaerolineae bacterium | reverse complement strand
TGGTGTCCCAGATTTCGACACTGCCATCAGGTAGCGCATAAGCCAGCAAACCAGTCGCGTTAAGGTCAATCGGATTGGCGCTGCCGATGTCGTCGGGCTGCTCAGTTTCGTTGAGCGGAATTTGTGTGCCTGCTGTCGGGTCGAAGGCGCGCACGATACCGTCGTCGCTGACGGTCAGCAGCTTATCGCCCGTGCTGTTGTAGCTCAAGAAACGCGCCGCCGTGCCGCCGTTGTCGATGAGGCCCATCGGCATCGCTAGATGAATGCCCTCGCTCAAATCCCAGAGTTGTACGCTGCCATCGTCGGTGGACGTGGCTAACTGATTGCTATCGGGTGAGAACGTCAAGTGAACGATGGAGATGTCCGGCTGCGAAACGCGCAGGGGAATGCCACCGCCGAGCGCCGCCGTATCCCACATCCAGATGACGCCATCGCTGTCCAACGCCGCGATAAAGCGGCCATCGGCGCTGTGCGCCAACTGTTGAATCGGCGCGTCACTCTCACGTTCGAGCATCGTCGACTGCGGTGTTCCCGGCTCACCATCTGTTGGCAGCGGTACGTTCCACAGCCGCACATCGCCATTCGAATCCGCCGTGACGACGTGCTGTAAATCGCCCACAAAATCCACTGCGCTAACATCGCCCGTGTGGTCGCTCAAAATTGTCGCTTCGTCCGGGAAAAGCGTTCGCAGGGCGATGGTCGAGCCGATAACGATGTCCGCGCCGTTGGCTTCGATGTTGACCGCCACGCTGTCCGGCCCTTGAATCAGCAGCACGTCGGGCGCTTGTTGGCATTCTGGTTCACCGAGTCCGGTGCTGAAATAAAACGCCTGCATTGGCGAAAGGCTGTCAGCAGTGAAAACTGGCAGTTCATCCAGTTCGGTGAACGTCTCACTGCTAACGGCAGTAGTCGCCACAGCGCGGTTCAGCCAGCCGATGACATCTTCATAACGAACCCGCAGCCATTCGCCATCTTCGCTGTTGGCATCGGCGGCCACATCCGAACCGGCTGGCACAACGATCAAAACGTTGGCATTGGTATTCGGCTCACTGCGAAGGTTGATACCCGTGCTGTCGGCAGCAATGCGGAAGCTCACTGGCTCGACGGCGATAAATGTATCATCCGGCGATACCGCGTTTTGAATCTCGGTGTCGCCCATCAGCATCACCGAAACCGCCTGTCCGGGAATTGTACTGGGTAGGTTGGCCTGCACGTTCAGCAGCGCCAAGCCCCATTGGTTGAGCGTCTCATTGAGGGGGGCCGTTCGGATGCGGTCAAATAGGCTTAATAGGGAGCGATCAGCCGGAAGCGCGAAAATATCGTCGGGTTGTGCTTCATTAAAGGTACTGTCTACGCGGAAGAAACCGTAACAGGCTTCGTTGCGACCAATGCCGCCGCAGTTATTTCCGACATCGGCCAAAGCGCGCTCGACCACTGCGGGGCAAACATCGCCGCTGGTGTCGGTTTGTGCCTCTGGTTGAGCGTGCGTCGGTGTATTCTTAAAGACGAGTACAAAGGCGAGAACCAACACCGCAAAAGCGACGTAACGCTTGGACATAAGGAAGCCCCCACATAGATCAGTCAGCTTATTGTAATTTATCGTTAGTATTCTGGCAACTGACTGCATGTTAATGCGCGGTTAGCTTTGGGCCGTGTTTCCACTCCAATAGAGTATACTGAAAGGGAGATGTTTTACGCATAAACAGGGTCAGGAGCGATTGATCGTGGTTGATGAATTTGAACGAATGACTGAAACCACCGAATATGCTATTCAACAAGCCAGCACAATGGAACCCACGCCAGTTGATGCCGTCGGCCTTGGCAGACCGCACCTGATCGACAGCTTATCGGCCAACGAATTTGCAGTCGAAATCGACGGCGAAGCGATCAAGAGTGTGTTTCGCGTGTCCGGTTTGGCGTCTTTCAAGCTGGACGTGAAATCCACTAGTTCGCTGAAAATCCTGCGTGACCCGATCAAGATCGTCAAGATGGTGCAGCGCGACCCTACCGCCGTTTTTAATCGTTGGATTCGGGAGAGCATCGCCAAGAAAGCCGACATCGCCCGCCCCACGCGCACGGTATCGGTTATCGCGCTGGACGACGGCATTGAAACACGGCGCTGGAATCTCAAGAATGCGTGGATTAGTGAGATCAGCTTTACTGACTTCAACAGCGCGTCGGCGGAACTCATCGAGGAAACGCTGGTGATTCAGTACGAAGACATCGAGGAAAATTGGCCTGCGGCGCAGTAAGCTGTTAGCTTTCAGCCAGTCAGCTTTTCAGCTTGTCAGCAATCAGAAGGGCGAACATACAGGTTCGTCCTTTTTGTTTCAATCCTCGACAGGCTCTTGCGTGACTTGGATTGTATAACCCCATGAACTGTTCCTAAAAGGTGAGTCGGGTTTCTGGCTGTTGCTGTCACAGGTTAGCAATCCTTCGCCGCAGCCCCGTTCGGATTCAATCCACCATGGCCCATAAACATCCGTCAAGTTGATTTGTTGTAGTTCATAGTGACGCGGCGCTCCGAAATCATCTCGAACTTCGTAAGCCAGTGTCACGTCCTCTTGAGTATATTCCCGAAAGTAATTCTCTAGCTCCAATGAGCAAATGATTTCCCGATGCGAATAATCATCCAGCGTAAAAATGATCGGCGTCCAGTTGCATGGGTATTGGTGCCGAGTGTCGA
>JACMMD010000381.1 GCA_014379235.1 Anaerolineae bacterium | reverse complement strand
TAACGTCTTAGCTGAAAACGACGATGCCGAAAGCGGCAATACCGTCAACTCCGCCATCGAAGGGTTTGAAGTCCCTGATGGCGCGGTGATTATTGAAATCGCCACGTATGGCGACACTGGCAGCGGCCAATATACGTTAACGGTAGACGAAGCCGCGTAACGCACACTAACGGTAGGGGCAAGGCATGCCTTGCCCTTAGGGGGCGCCACATGTGTCGCCCCAACGCATTCCCCGAAATGTCACTTTCTCACAAATTGTTCAGCATCTTCATATACCAAATTGGTTCTCCACAATGTATCCTAGATCAGTTACAATAGAACAGGTGTACGCAAGCCTTTTAACCCCCCAAAGGCAACATGACCCAAGACAAAATCATCGTTCGCGGCGCACGCGAACACAATCTCAAGAACATCGACGTGGAAATTCCGCGTAATAAATTGGTTGTCATCACCGGTTTGTCCGGTTCTGGCAAGTCGTCGCTGGCATTCGACACCATCTTTGCCGAAGGTCAGCGTCGCTACGTCGAAAGCCTCAGCGCTTATGCGCGCCAGTTTCTCGGCCAAATGGAAAAGCCCGACGTTGACCAGATTGAAGGTCTCAGCCCTGCGGTGTCCATCGACCAGAAGGGCGTCAGCCACAACCCGCGCTCGACAGTCGGCACAGTCACCGAGATTTACGACTATCTCCGTCTGCTGTATGCGCGCATCGGTGTGCCACACTGCCCCGTCTGCGGCGAAGAAGTCGTCGCACAAAGCGCACAGCAAATCGTAGACGCAGTTCAAGCGCTGCCCGATGGCACTCGCATTCAAGTCCTCGCGCCGATCATCAAAGGGCGTAAGGGTCATCATGAAAAGGTCATCGAAGACGTGCGGAAAGCGGGTTTCGCCCGTGTGCGCGCCGATGGTGTCGTTTACGAAGTGAGTGAAGACATCAAGCTGGATCGCTACAGCATCCACAACATCGACATTGTGGTAGATCGCTTGATCGTGCGCCAGTTTGAAGATCGCGAATCCGACGAAGCCAAAAGCGCTGAAACCCGCTTGACTGAGGCGATTGAAACCGCGCTCGAAAGCGGCGATGGCGTGGTCATCGTCAACAATTTGAGCGTCGAGCCGCCCGTTGATTTGCTCTTTAGTGAACTTCTAGCTTGTGTGCGTGGACATGGCAGCATCCCGGAGATCGAGCCGCGCACGTTCAGCTTCAATACGCCGCGCGGCGCTTGCCCTGATTGTCAGGGCTTGGGCTTCCGGCTGGAACTCGACCCGTCGCTGCTCGTCCCTAACGCTGATCTGAGCCTGTCGCAAGGCGCGATTGAGGGCAACGGTTGGAACAGTGAGGACGAGGAAAGCTGGTCGTGGGCCATCTTGAAAGCAGTGGGCGATCAATATCTGATTCCGCTGGATAAGCCGTGGCGCGAACTCACCCGCGAACAGCAAGACCGCATCTTGTACGGCACAGGCGAGAGCCGCGTCCGCATCAGCTATCGCAACAAGAACGGCGAAAAGCGCGAATACCGCACCGCGTTCGAGGGCATCCTCAATAACCTGTCGCGGCGCTACAAAGAGACCAACTCCGACTATATACGCGAGAAGATCGAAGCGTATATGGCGCAGACTCCTTGCCCAACATGTCAGGGTTATCGCCTGCGCCCCGAAGCGCTGGCCGTCACCGTCGATACCGAGCCGATTCATCATGTCTCGCGGATGCCTGTGGGCGAACTCGTCGGATGGGTCGCATCACTACGCGGTACGGATGGCGCGAAAGCGCGTCTGTCTGACCGCGACCAACAAATCGCCCACCAGATTTTGAAAGAGATCGAAGCCCGCGTTGGCTTCCTCAACGATGTCGGCTTGGATTACCTGACGCTGGCACGTTCAGCAGGCTCATTGAGCGGCGGCGAATCGCAGCGTATCCGTTTGGCGACACAGGTCGGCAGCCGTTTGACCGGAGTGCTGTACGTGCTGGATGAGCCATCTATCGGGCTGCACCAGCGCGATAACGCCCGCTTGATTCAGACGTTGATGGGGATGCGCGATCTCGGCAATACGCTGCTGGTGGTCGAGCATGACGAGGAAACCATGCGCTGTGCTGATTGGCTGATCGACCTCGGCCCCGGCGCGGGCGAACACGGCGGCTACATCGTCGCTGAAGGCACACCCGCCGAAGTCGCCATGATGGAAGACAGCCTCACAGGAGCGTATCTATCAGGTCGGCTGAAAATCGACGTGCCCGAAACACGGCGCGAAGGCAGCGGACGCTCGATCACCATTCGCGGAGCGCGTGGCAATAACCTCAAGAACGTCGATGTCGATATTCCGCTCGGCAAGCTGGTGTGCATCACTGGCGTCAGTGGCAGCGGTAAAAGTACGCTGCTGGTGGATATTCTCTACCGCCGCTTGGCGCAGTTAGTGAACGGCAGTAAAGAACGCCCCGCCGAACATGACAGCATCGAAGGCATCGAAAAGGTCGATAAGATCATCAACATCGACCAGAGTCCCATCGGGCGTACACCGCGCAGCAACCCGGCCACCTATACGAAGATGTTCGACGCCATGCGTTCGCTGTATGTGGAAATGCCAGAAAGCAAAATTCGCGGTTACAGCGCGGGTCGTTTCAGCTTCAACGTCAAGGGTGGACGCTGCGAGAACTGCGAAGGTCAGGGGCAAATTCGTATCGAGATGCAGTTCCTTGCGGACATCTATGTGCCCTGCGAAGTATGTCATGGGACGCGCTACAACCGCGAAACGTTGCAGGTGAAGTACAAGGGCAAGAGCATCGCTGAGGTTCTCAACATGACCGTCAGCGAAGGGCTGGAGTTCTTCGAAAACATCCCGACGATTGCCAACAAGCTCGAAACGCTCGAAGCGGTAGGGCTTGGTTACATCCACATCGGCCAGCCTGCGACGACTCTCAGCGGCGGCGAGGCGCAGCGCATCAAACTCAGCCGCGAACTGAGCAAGCGCGCCACCGGACAGACCTTGTACATTTTAGACGAACCTTCGACAGGTCTTCATGCGGCGGATGTGAAGCGGCTCATCAGCGTTTTGCAGCAGTTGGTCGATAACGGCAACACGGTCATCGTCATCGAGCATAACCTCGACATCATCAAAGTGTCCGATCACCTGATCGATCTCGGCCCAGAAGGCGGCGACAAGGGCGGCTACATCATCGCACAGGGAACGCCGGAAGAAGTTGCGCTGGTTTCCGCCAGCTATACCGGAAAGTATTTGCAGCCATACCTGAACATGACTCCGGTCAGCGATCCGGCCTGATTCATCACGTAGGGGCGAGGCATGCCTCTCGCCCGTATTCTTAAAAATGAGGCACGATGAACCTGCAAGACAGCTATGATCGTGTGGCGCAGGAATACACCAATCACATTTATGGCGAACTGGCGCATAAGCCGTTTGACCGCAAAATGCTCGATTGGCTGATTGAAAAAGTGGATAAGAATGGCGCGATCTGCGACATGGGCTGCGGCCCGGGGCAGATCGTGCGCTATTTATACGAACATGGCGCGGCGGTTCGCGGCATCGACCTCTCGGCGGGGATGGTCGCGCAGGCGCGTCAACTCAACCCTGACATCGACTTCCAGCAAGGCGATATGCTGTCCCTCAGCGATGTACCTGATACCACTTTCGGCGGCATCGCTGCGTTCTATTCCATCATTCACATTCCACGTCCACAAGTCACCGATGCCCTGCGCGAACTCAAGCGCGTCCTGCGTCCCGGCGGAGTGCTGCTGATGTCCTTCCATATCGGCAGCGAGATCCGCCACTTCGATGAGTGGTGGGGCGAACAGGTCAACGTCGATTTTATCTTCTTCGAAGTAGCTGAGATGAAAGCTAATATTCAGTCTGCCGGCCTAGTGTTGGAAGAAGTCATCCAGCGCGACCCTTACCCTGATGTGGAAGTCGCCACGCAGCGCGCTTATATTTTCGCGCATAAACCAAACTAATGCTGCAAACCTGATCTCACTTAGGTACAATGTTATACTACAAATTAGGCTGGATATGAAAAGAGGTTTGCGATTATGAGTACAAATGCCACTCAACTTGAAGCAGTCGTCGCGCTGGCGGAAACCCTCTCGCCGCTTGATAAAATCCGCCTAGCAGAGCGGCTCATGGCAACGCTGCAAAATGATCTATTGCCTGAACAAAACGAACCGCTGCCTTCACTTTATGGACTATGGGCCAATCTTGGTGTAAACATTTCAGCCGATGATATTGATGAAGCTCGTAAAGAGATGTGGGGAAACTTTCCCCGTGAGGATATTTGATGATTGTCGCTGTCGCTGATACACACGCAGTTATTTGGTATCTTACGCCAGACCAGCGACTATCGGCTACTGCGCGATCATTTATGAATGCTGCCTCAGCGCAAGGCAATCAAATCGCGGTCTCCTCAATTTCGATGATCGAACTTGTGTACCTCGTTGAAAAAGGTCGCATACCACCTGAAGGCTTTTCCAGTTTGGCCAGCGCATTAAGTTTGAAACGCGGTACGTTGATTGAGATGCCTATCGATCTCAGTATTGCGAGGGCACTGGCAAAAGTAGACGTGCAGCAAATCGCTGATATGCCAGACCGAATCATCGCAGCAACAGCGTTTCACTTGAATGTTCCACTCATCAGCCGCGATGGAAAAATCCGCCTCTCCACCATTCAAACGATTTGGTAAAATCTTCGTCTATGCAACTTGCCCTATTAAATGGTTTCTGAAATTAGACTTTTTACACAACTCAGCAATTTCTCACTTCTCTAACGCCGAAATTTGTTTATACTCAATAATAGAATGAGCAGTTCCTTCATTCAATCTTTCCAAAATGTGAAGGCCAGAACTTCTGGCGGAGGTTTCCTACCATCATGGTAGTCGCTCTTAAAATCGAGCACGAAGAAAGTGCCTACAGCACCGCAATCGCCCAATATAATCGGGCGACGCAGCACCTCACCATTGACGAAAATATCATCGAATACCTGCGCTACCCGCGCCGCGAATTTACCGTCAATTTTCCGGTTCGGCGCGACGACGGCAAAATCGAAATGTTTACAGGCTATCGTGTCCATCACAACACGGTGCTTGGCCCATCGAAAGGTGGCATTCGATATTCGGCAAACGTGACGCTCGATGAAGTTCGGGCGCTGGCCATGTGGATGACGTGGAAATGCGCGCTGGTTAACCTGCCCTACGGCGGCGCGAAAGGCGGCGTCGTTGTCGAACCCAAAGACTTATCCCTGCGTGAAATCGAACAACTCACACGGCGTTATGCCTCTGAACTTATCCCGGTCATCAGCCCGCATATGGACATTCCCGCGCCAGACATGGGCACGAACGCGCAGACGATGGCGTGGTTCATGGATACTTACAGCATGACGGTGGGCTATTCCGTCCCGGCCATCGTCACTGGCAAGCCGATCAACATCGGCGGCAGCAAAGGCCGCACCGAAGCCACCGGACGCGGCGTGATTATCTGCATGGAAGAAGCATTGCGCGCTCATGGCTACAACGACGCCAGCAAAACCAGCCTTATCATTCAGGGCTTTGGCAATGTCGGTTCACATGCGGCGGCTTATGCTGATGAACTCGGATTCAAAATTGTTGGCGTCAGCGATATTTACGGCGGCATCTACAATGAGAAGGGCCTCGACATCGACTCGGTGCGCGCTCACATGGCCGAAACAGGCAGCCTTGAAGGCTACAAAGACGCCGTTCACCTTACTAATGATGAACTGCTCATAATGCCCTGCGACGTACTCATCCCGGCGGCAATGGAAGGCCAGCTCACCAAGCACAACGCGCCGGACATCAAAGCGCGCATCATCGTTGAAGGTGCTAACGGCCCCACTACCACCGAGGCCGACGACATTCTCGAAGATCGCGGTATCTTCGTTGTGCCCGATATTCTGGCCAACGCGGGCGGTGTGATCGTCTCGTACTTTGAATGGGTACAAGACCTGCAAGCGTTCTTCTGGGACGAGGATGAGATTTTCCATCAACTGCGACGCATCCTCATTCGCAGCTACGATGCCACTTTGCGCGCTGCGGAAGATCACGATGTCAACATGCGGATGGCGGCTCAGATCGTCGCCATCCAGCGTGTCGCGGAAGCCGTCCAAACTCGCGGTTTCTATCCATAATTGGGAAATCCATTGTAGGGGCGACGCATGCATCGCCCCTACCTAATACATTCACCATGTATGACACGGGCCACCGCCTATTCCTGCGATGTCCCGTGCCTTTTTGTGCCCATTACGCATTGACGCAAGGCGGCATAAGGCTTAACCTAGTGCAACAATAGTCCGTAGCGAAAATAAAATTCCTGATGACCCTTTTTGACCAGATCAAGCAAAAACTCGGTATTTCCACCCAGACAGCAGTACGAACAGAAATCATCGCCATGCGCGACGCGCTCGAAACCGGACGTCGTTCCAAACGCGCCGAAGATTTCGACTCCGCCTTATCCGCCTTCAATCGAGCGATGCAGGTCGCGCAGTTGATAGAGGATGCGGCGGCGATGGCCATCATCGCTCTTCATCAGGCAGACATTCTCATCTCACAAAATGCATGGGCTGCCGCCGAAGAACTGCTGCAAAGCGTTTACTCCCTCTCCCAGAAGCCCGATCAAGGGACGCAGCTTGCCTACACCCTCAGCACATGGGGAACGCTGGCTCAAGCGCGGGGTGATTGGAACGCCGCCCGCGACTATTACGAGCGCGGGTTAGAAGTCGCTCGCAAAGCGCAGGCCGAAGGCGCAGAAGGCCGCGCTTTAGGTCATCTGGCGGATACCTATCTCAACGAGGGAAACGCCAGCTATGCCGTTCACCTGCTGCGCGAATCGCTGCCCCATCTCAACTCGACAGGCGACGTTGAACTGAGCAGCTATTTCGTCGGTCAGCTTGGCGCGGCATTGATCGCCAGCGGGCAAGATGTGGAAGGCAGCCAACTGCTCAACCGGGCACTGCGGCTGGCCGAGCAAATGCACTACCGTCAATATGAACGCCAGTGGTCGCTAGCAATCGGCGCTCGTGCTGCCGCTGAAGGTCGCTTCGAGGATGCCTACACGCGCTATCAGCAGGGACTTGAGCTGTTCAAACCCGATGCTCCAATGACTACCGAATACATTTTGGCCTTTTGCAGCATGAGCCGCGTTTGCATGAACTTGCAGCAGTACGACGAAGCGCTGCAATATGCACAGAAGGCCGTCGATGCAAGCGGGCTGTTATGGACAATGGAAAGCAGCATATGGACAACCGCAGCCACGCTGGCACGGGGCGCGCTTGGTATGGCGCTGCACGCGGTCAAACGCAGCGCGGAAGCCATCCCGCACCTGAATGCTGCCGCCGACTTGCAGCAGCAGTTGATAGATAGTGGCCAGCAAACCGCCGTCATCGACATCCTGCGCTCGCTGGCATCGGCGCAAGCGGAAACCAGCACAGACATCACGCTTTCTCAAGCAACTTATGCACGCGCTCTCGAAGCAGCGAAACGCATGGACGCGCATTTAGAAGCTGCCGAAACGCACCGCGATTTCGGGCATCTTTACGCCAAACATCGGCAGCTTACCGCCGCAATTCAGGAGTGGCAAGCCGCGTTGGCCATCTACGAGACGGGCAAACATCACGCGCAGGTTGCCCGCCTGTACTGCGATATTGCTGATGCCCGCCGCCAGCTTGGTCAGGGGCAGCGCGCCATGAAAGACTTCGAACACGCGCTGATGATCTTAAGCTCAGTCAACGACCAACGCACACGCGGCGTCGTGCTGTCGAATGCGGCTACCGCCTACGTCGAGCAGGGTGACATCGACTCCGCTGAGTCCTTTTTCAACGAAGCCATCACCATCGCATCCACGATGGGAGATCGCGGTGCGGAAGCCACACGGCGCGGTAATTACGGTTGGTTCTTGCTATCAACAGGTCGCGCCCGGCAGGCGATTGCCGCGCTCGAACGTGCCTTACAAATCAGCCAGATACTGAACCTCGATTTGCAATCCGCCGTACAAACTGACAACTTGGGGCTGGCCTACGACGCGCTCAATGATTATCCGACTGCGATTCACTACCATCAGAAGGCGCTCGAACTCATCCGGCGCAATGGCAGCAACCACAAAAGCGGCCATTGGGAAGCGATGTTCAAAGCTAACTACGCCGCGACACTCCTCACAACCGGACAAATCGACGAGGCCGCCGCGCTGTTTGAAGAGACGCTGACCGTCGGGCGCAGCAGCGGCAGCACCGAACTGATCGTTCGCGGACTGCTCGGACTGGCGAAAATCGCCCTGCAACGTGGCGATGCAGAATCTACCGTTACGGGCATTCAAGAAGCGCTGACGCTGGCCAAACGCGCCGATTTGCGCCGATGGCTGGCCGAAGGCTATGCCGTTCAAAGCGAGCAGCAGTCCGCACTCGGTCAGCCGGGACGCGCCGCCGAACTCTGGGACGAAGCACAGCGCTTATTCACGGTACTGCAATCTCCGCAAGCGGGTTTGCATCCAGCGTGGCTCAAGCATGAAGCCCCTTTGCAGGACACGCCAAACTAAAAGGAACGATCAGTCGAAAATAGGTAAACCGCCAAGTCGCCAAGAACGCCAAGCAATATAAAAATCAAAACAAGGCTTTTCCCTGTACCTTTGACCCTTTATACCTTGTGATAGGCTTTTTCTCCCTTTATTTACATGACGGTGACTATGGCCAAATTCTGGTTTACTTCCGCCCCATTGTTCAGTCATCTGGATTGGGGCGGCTTCCTGAAAACCGCGCAAGTCCTCAAAAGTCGCGGGCACGATGTAACGTGGGTTAGCGAGGCATCAATCGGAGGCGCGCTGGCATCCGCTGGCATCCCCTTCGCCCCGATTCGGCACACGGGGTGGCTGTGGCCGCCGCCACCCCCGCCTGATCTATCGACCATTCCACCGCAAGAAGCCGTCATGCTGCGCTACCGCCGTGCTTTAGATACATGGTTGAGCGAAGACTTAGTTGGGGATGCAGTGGCCGCGCTGATCGAACTCGCGGATAGCATCGGCAAACCGGATGTGATCGTCACCGACCCATTCTTAAGCGCGGCGGCGTTAGCGGCGGAAGCGCTCAACGTGCCCTTAGCTGTCGCAGGCTGGCCCGCGCAAAACTCGCTGAACGAGGAGTTCTTGTATCCGGTGCAAAGGACGCTCGGACAGGACAGCAGTGACCGCCTCACCCGACTGCGTAAACGTTTCAGCCTCTCAGGCACGAACTTCGCCGACGGGCCCACACCGTCTATTCTCAGTCCGCACCTGCACATCAGCTATTTCAGCCCGACATGGTATCTTGCCGAAGAGGGCAGCATCCTAGCGCAAACGCGCTTCGTCGGCGGCCTGCCCAACTCACCCAAAGATGCGCCGCCGCAGTGGTTGAGTGACATCCCCGCCGAACTACCATTAGCGCTGATTACGCTCGGCACAATCTTTACGGGCGATCTGGGCTTTTTCAGTTGGGCCGCGCAGGCCGCGCATCGACTAGGGCTTGTGCCCATTGTCGTCATCGGCAACAATCCGATTACGCCGGAAAACAAAGCGGGGTTAAAAGCTGCGCTGCCGCCCTCGACACGGCTGCTGAATTGGGTGAGCTTCGATCACGTTTTGCCGCGAATCCGCCTGATGATTCATCATGGCGGCATGGGCACAACTCATGCGGCGGTGCTGCATGGTATTCCGCAAATGGTCGTCCCACATGCTGCCGACCAACGTGGACAAGCGCGGCGTGTCGCTCAAGTGAAAGTCGGGCTGAACCTGACCGCGCACGATGTTCGCAACGGGGCACTGCTGCAAGGGGCCCGAGCGCTACTCACCGATGCCAACGTTCAGCAAAACGCCCGCGATCTCGCCGCCGAGTTCATCGCTTTGGGCGGCCCACCCGCCGCCGCCGATGCGCTAGAAACCTTATTGTAGGGGCGCTTCGGGAAGCGCCCCTACCTCCGCTTTCTACCGACGATCACCATATACCCCTGAACGAATGTCGCGTCAGTTGTGCCAATACACGCGGGTTGCAACCATTCGGCTACGGCTTGCGGCGCTTGTGCCAGCATCACCTGTAGATGTTGAATCGTGTCCGCGTCGCTGC
>JACMMD010000380.1 GCA_014379235.1 Anaerolineae bacterium | reverse complement strand
TTCGCGCTCCTCTGCATTCCAACGGCGCGCATGTTGACCGGGACTTTGCAGCGGCAAATCCATGTCCAACTGCAAATCTCGCCCCGCGCCTAGTGGGTCAAATTCATTTTCGCGCTGCGCCATTTCTTCTTCATGAGTCAGCGGCGAAGTCGATAAACCTGCATAACGCCCGCCGCGTACCGTCGGAGTCTGCGCCAGTTCGACCACCGCTCGACGCACTGCGCGCTGCACCGCCTCGAACACAATGCCGCTGTCTCGAAAACGCACTTCAGCTTTGGTCGGATGCACGTTGACATCCACCTCGTCGGTTGGCAGTTCGATCATCAACACCGTAACTGGATGCCGTCCGGTCATCAAAAACGTGTGATAAGCCTGTGTGATCGCAAACGTCAGCGTCGAATCATGTATCCAGCGTCCATTCACAAACAGCGTGATGTGCGAACGATCTGCGCGATTCAGTCCCGGCATCGACGTATAGCCGAACACGCGCACAGGAATTTCGGCGCGCACGTCGTCTTCGCTTTGCACCTCGACCATATTGCGAAAGCTGTCCAGACCGAGCGCAGCCACGAGTACGTCCGCCAATTGGCCGCTGCCATTCGAGCGAAAAGCTTCGCGCCCGTCCTGCTCCAACACAAAACGCACCTGCGGATAGGCCATCGCGTAGCGCGTCACAATTGACGCGATCTGGCGTTTTTCGGTGTTCTCGCCTTTGAGGAATTTCAGACGTGCAGGCGTGTTGTAAAAAAGATTCTCGACAGTAATGACCGTACCAACTGGTGCACCGACAGCTTGACGCTGCAACAATTGGCCGCCTTCTAAGCGCAGCTTCGTACCCATTTTCTCGTCGCGGTGGCGGGTCGTCACCGTCAAGCGGCTGACCGATGCGACGCTGGACAACGCTTCGCCGCGAAAGCCAAGCGTGATGAGGCTCATCAAGTCATCGACGGTTTCGAGTTTGCTTGTGGCGTGGCGCGTGAATGCCAGTTCGACTTCTGTCGCAGGGATACCCATGCCGTCGTCGCTGATGCGAATCATGCGCTGGCCGCCGCCGTTGACAGCGACGTGAATATTTTCTGCACCCGCGTCGAGCGCGTTTTCGAGCAGTTCTTTCACCACCGATGCAGGCCGCTCAACGACTTCACCCGCCGCGATCTGCGCTACGACATTCTCCGCCAACACCTGAATCGCCACACCTACACCGCCTTAAAAGACCAGCCCGCGAACTCAGGCTTATTATACGAACATTCGTTCGCGCAGTCCATCTCAAATAGGCTGTTTATTCCCGCCACGACAGCAAATTGGGCCCGGCCAACGGGATACTGACAAAGAAAGTGCTGCCTTCGCCCTCGCCGCTTTCAACCCACGCATCACCGCCGTGTCGCTGCGCCACACTGCGAACGATGAATAAGCCAAGGCCCGACCCCTTGACCTTTTTATGCTCTTTGCGAATCACGCGCATATGCCTGTCGAACAGGTGCTTATGATCTTCGGGGCGAATACCGAGGCCGGTGTCGGCCACGCTCACCAGCAGTTCTTCGTCACGCCGAAAAACACTCACCTTGATGTTGCCACCGTTGGGCGTGTACTTGATGGCATTATCAACCAGATTGATAATCGCCCGTTCGAGCATATTGCCATCGGCGTTGATGATCGGCACATCATCGGCAATCGACGTTGAAATCGTCAGTTCGCCCTTCTCTGCGGGCACGAGATGATTCTGCACGATCTTGCTGATGATCTCGCCCAAATCACACGCCGAGCGTGACATCTCGTAGAAGCCCGTCTCCGGGTCATAACGTCCGGCGTCCTGAATATTATCGACCAGCGCCGTGATCTGCGTGATGCCCGCGAGGATTTTCTCAACGAAATGGCCCTGCTTCTCGTTGAGGTCGCCCACCATCCCCGATTCGAGCATACTTGCAAACCCCTGCATTGAGGTCAGCGGCGAGCGCAAATCATGAGACACAATGCGCGTAAATTCGCTCTGGTTGCGGTTGAGCTTCTTGAAGCGTGTCACGTCACGCAGCGCCAACACCCATCCGTCCGGCTGACCGTCAGCGTCATAAACCGTCTCGCGGCGCGGGACGAACGTCTTGTCATCTTCAGTCGTCCACTCTTCCAGAGTATTAACTGCGCCTTCTGCAAGTGCAGCTAAATCATCTGCGCGCACCACCTCTCGAACGGGTCGGCCAAGCGCATCCGCGAATGTCATACCGAAAACTGTCTCCGCCGCCGGATTCATCATCAATACGCGCAGGTCATCGTCTAACGCCAGCAGTGGATCGGTGATGCTGTTGAGCAGCGACATCGCCAGATGATGTGCGCTGGCATGGCGTTCCTGCGTTTGTGCGTTCGCAGCGATGATGGTCAGCGCATCGACCAACACGCTAAGGAGCGCGTTCTGGTTATCGCTCAGTTGGGCCACTGTGGCGAAGGAAAGCCACAGCATTCCGGCGGCGTTGCCATGAACACGCACTGTCGCTACCAGCCAACCCTCATAAGGGGCTGTTACCTCTGCGGGTAGGGGCGGGTTATGATAAACGCCCTCGCCAAGTGTCGCTGCTAGTTTAGCTAATGCGCCGTCCTCTGATTGAACCGCGCCACCATCACCGACTGCAACCGCCATCTCTGGATCATCGAACAGCCAGAAGGCCGCTCCATCCGCCCCGGTCACTGTCCGCGCATGGTCTAACACGAGCGTTACGCAGCGCTCTAAATTGGGATTGCTGGCGATTACGTGCAGCACCTCCCTCAGCATTATTTGTTCATCTCGATCTTGTGCCATGTCCGCCTGCATTGTCCCCACCTCGTCCCATCTTGCATGAACCCCGTTGCTTGCATCGCGTTGTATGGGCGCTGTCGCAGCGCTTGTATTGTAAAGTCTGATTTTAGCGCACACCCCACCGCATTATATTAATCTGCTAGTCCATCGGCAAATTAAGTCAACAATTAAGGGTGGTTTGCTTGCACCCCCTATCCTTTCATGCTAGACTTTCAAAAAGTAAAGATTACAAACCGGAAACACAATACACTATGACCGAGAAAATTCTGATCGTCGATGACGATATCGACAGCCTAAAGCTCATTGGCTTGATGTTGCAGCGGCACGGTTACGAAGTTCTTGCCGCAAACTCTGGCGGGCAAGCGATCACGAAAGCTGCTGCTGAACAACCAAGCCTCATTATTTTGGACGTGATGATGCCGGATATGGACGGCTACGAGGTGTGCAAACGCCTGCGTGCTAACGCCGATACGCAGGGCATTCCGATCATCATGTTCACCGCCAAGACCTTGATTGACGACAAGGTTGCGGGTTTCGAAGCAGGCGCGGATGACTATCTGACGAAGCCTACGCATCCGGCTGAACTCGCGTCGAGAGTGAAAGCGATCCTCGCTCGAACCCCAACGCAGAGCCGTCCCGAAACCAAAACGAGCGCGAAGGGTCTCACAATTGGTGTGATCGGCGCAAAAGGCGGCGTCGGTACAACTACCATCGCCCTAAACATGGGTGCTGCTCTGACCACCAAGAACGAAACCCCCATACTCGCAGATTTCCGACTTGGGCAAGGCAGCATGGGCCTCATGATGGGCTTTGGCCGCTCTTACGGCATGGCCAATGTTCTCAGCCGCCCGACTGAAGAAATCAACCAACGCCTGATCGAAGCCGAAGTCGTTGCTCATCAGAGCGGAATGCGCGCTCTACTCTCGTCGTCACGCGCCAAAGAAGCTCAGTTGACGTATACGCCGGAAGCAGTGCTAGCAGTCGTCCGCACACTCCGCACAATGGGCCGCCCTGCGATCTTCGATCTTGGGACGGGCTTAACGCCGCTGAACACCCGCATACAGCGCGAAATCGACCAACTCGTGATTGTGGTCGAACCGTTAGGGCCGACGCTGGCCATGGCCCGCGAAATGCTGCGCGAACTCGAGTCCGGTGGATTTCAAGGACGCCTGCACATCGTCGTCGTAAACCGCGCACAAGCCGGATTGCAAACACCTTGGCATGAAGTTGAGCAAGCGCTGGGCCGCGAAATTCGCGCCATTATCTCCGCCGCACCTGAACTCGCCTTCCAAGCGAACGAAGCAGGCGTACCGATGGTGCTGTTCCAGCCGAGCGCGATTGTCTCGAACCAGATGATTAAACTGTCCGAAGAAGTCAATACGCGCATCCGTACATTAGCCGGGGGTGGTGAAGCAACGACGTAAGCGCGTAAATCGTCAGCTTCAAAGCCGAACAATGACCGATTCGTGACTATGTATTCAAACTCTAGCCCAACTGAGACTCAGCTTCTAGCCAGTTATGAGCGGCTTATCGAGATCAGCCATCAGCTCAACTCGACGCTAGATTTAGGCACCCTGCTGCGGCATATCATTTCCGCAGCTACAGAACTGACGAAAACTGAAGAAGCTTCGATTCTGCTGCTCGACCCGACGACGGGTGAGCTGCGCTTCGAATCCACTACCAACTCCAACACGTTGGAGATGGAAGATATCATCGTACCAAAGGAAGGCAGCATCGCGGGCTGGGTCGTGACGCACGGCGAGCCGCGTGTCATCCAAGATGTTTCGCACGAACCGAGCTTTTTCAGCCGCGTAGACGATACGCTAGAGTTCAAGACACGCAACCTGCTCGGTGTACCCATGCGCGCCCAAAATCGCGTCATCGGCGTTCTTGAAGCCGTCAATAAAAAAGATGGCGCTCGCTTCGAGGAACATGACATTCAAGTGCTGATTACGCTGGCCAATCAAGCGGCCATCGCCATCGAAAACGCACGACTGTTTCAGCAGAGCGACTTCATCTCGGAGATGGTTCACGAACTCCGCACACCGCTGGCCGCGCTCAAAGCCAGTACAACGCTTCTGCTGCGTCCTGACCTACCATCGGAAAAACGCGAAGACATCATTTACACGATGCAAGGCGAAACAGAACGCCTTATTCGCCTGACTTCCGAGTTTCTAGATTTGGCTCGTTTGGAATCAGGACGCGCCAAGCTGGATATAGCATCGTTTGATCTACTGCGCTTGATTAAGGAAAGCGTTGATGTGGTGCTTTCCCAAGCCAGTGATCGAGGTGTGACGCTCGAAATCCTGTGCGAGCCATTCACGATCAGCGGTGACCGCGGCAAGATCAAACAAGTGCTGCTCAACCTGCTCACCAACGCGATCAAGTACAATCGACAGGGCGGCACGATCACCCTCGATGCGCGTGTTAGCCCTGTTCATGAAGAACCGTTCGTTGAGCTTGCGGTCAACGACACGGGCTACGGCATTTCCAAAGAAAATCAGAAGAATATGTTCCAAAAATTTTATCGCGTGGCCAATACTGCTGGCTTTACAACGGGCACGGGCTTAGGTCTGGCGATAGCCAAGCACATCATTGAGGCGCATGGCGGACACATCTGGCTGGAAAGCCAAGAAGATGTCGGTTCAACCTTTTACCTCACACTGCCCTTGTCACAGCAGTCCTGAGTTCGTAGAGGCTGGTCTTGAGACCTGCCCCTACAATAATGAAAAGCGACAATCTCGTGCGCGAGATTGTCGCTTTTCATTTCCTCTGTACGCAGTGCTCCGTACTTTGTACTAAAAGTCCAACAGCACTTTCAACATTCCCGGTGCCGCCGCGTGTTCGAGCGCTTGTTCAGCCAACTCAAACGGATAGCGCGCATCGATCAGCGCTTCCACGTCCACCAGCCCCGCCTCAAGCAGTCGCAGCGCAGCAGCCAACGGCCCGCAGCGTGAGCCGACAACCCGAATTTCGTTGACTGCAATCCGTGATAGATCAGCAGGCGGAATACCCGCATAGGTGCTTTTGAGGACAATCGTCCCGCGAGGCTCGACTAAATCCAGTGCGGCGTTGAATCCCTCAGCATTTCCCGTACAGTCTACGACCACTTGCGCTCGCTGCGTCGGCAAATCTTCAATGGCCGCCGATGGGATATGCCAGCGTTCGAGCATGGCCGCTTGTTTCTCGTGCCGCACCACGCCGACCACATCCGCCCCTGTCAGCCGAAGAACCTGCGCCACCAGCATACCGAGCTTGCCGAGACCGATCACCACCACACGATCACGCGGCGCGATATGCACCCCCTCGATCACTTGCAGTGCGGCGGCCAATGGCTCAACGAATACCGCCGCGTCATCGCTGATTGTGGCAGACACATGGTACAGATTTCTCGTCGGCAGCGTCATGTAGTCCGCGAACGCGCCATCACGTCCCGCGATGCCTATCGCCTGACGATGGCGGCATTGGCTGGTGATTCCGCGACGGCAAAAATCGCAGGTCTCATCGCCAACGTTGATCTCACCAACCACTCGCTGACCAAGCCACATCTCCGGCCCTTGAATCACTTCGGCCACGAATTCGTGGCCAAGCGTTCCAGAAAAGCCTTTGTATCCGGCAATCAGTTCCAGATCGGTGTTACAAACGCCGGCTCGCCGCAGCCTGAGCAGTGCTTCATCGCTCATGGGCTGCGGCATCGGTATATCGTTACGTAGGGTGAGCCGCCCGTCTAAAACGAGTGCGCGCATGAGAATGCCAAAGCTATTCAGTTACTTCGATCAGTTCGTCATCATCTTCGCGCCGTGTACGCACCGCAGAAGTCACTCCCGAATGTTGGTTGACGAACGGGATCTCACCCTTCTGCCATGAGACGAGCAGCGGCACAGCGATGAAGATTGACGAGTACGTACCGGTCACGAAACCCACCGCCAGCACAGCGATGAACTGTTTGATCGTCTCGCCGCCGAACAACAGGATAGCAATCATGATGAAAAAGGCGTTGAGCTGTGTCGCCAGCGAACGATGGATAGTTTCTAACACGCTGCGGTTGACAATCGTTTCGTAGGGTTCGCCCAGATGCTTGGGGATGTTTTCACGGATACGGTCAAACAACACAATCGTATCCTGTACCGAGAAACCGACAACCGTCAGCACTGCTGTTAAGAACAGCGCGTCGATCTCCCAACCAAACAACAGGCTGGCGAACGCCATAATGCTCAACACAATTAGCACGTCATGGAGCATCGCCAGAATCGCACAAACGCCATAACGCAGCGCGTTAGGCACTTGTCGGAACGCGATGACGATAAAACCCGTCACCACGACTGTAGCGACGATGACCGCGAAAAAAGCCGCTCTCGTCACTTCTTGTCCGATGGTTGCGGATACGCGCTCCACGCGCAGGCTGTCACGGTCAAGCGGAGCAACCGCGTCGAGCGCGTCGATTAACTGCTGCTGTTGTTCTTCTAATTCGTTGAAGCCCGCCCGCACCGACCAGCGATAATCTTCAGGCTCACCAAGCTGCTGAAGCACAACATTTTCTTGGCCGAACTGGGCGAACACTTCACGGATGCTGTTTTCAGTGGCGCCTGCCTCTGTGAATTTCAGTTCATAAACGCTGCCGCCGACGAAATCGATGCCCATGTGGAAGGGCTGCCCCGTCGTCACTGTTGAATAGATCATCAACGCGACTCCGGCGATGATAACAATCGTGGAAAAGATAAAGAAGTAGCGTCGCTTCTCAATGAGGTTAAACATGGCTAGTTTTCCGATTCCTCTCGCGTTAAGCGCCTAGACACCTAACAGCCATTTGCGCTCGGTCAACGGCTGGCGCATAAAACCGACGATTAAGTGCAGGAATGTGCGCGTCACGACGATAGCGGTGAACAGGTTAATCACGAGGCCAATCGCCAATGTCACGGCGAAACCGCTCACTACACTTGCACCGGGCGTCTGCCCGAATAGGAACAGAATTCCGCAGATGATGATGGTCGAGAAGTTCGAGTCACGAATGGAGTTCCATGCACGGTCAAAACCAGACAGCAGCGCGGCATCCAAATCAACACCAGCACGTAGTTCTTCTTTGATGCGCTCGAAAATCAGAATGTTGCCGTCCACCGCCGTCCCGATACCGATCAGAAAGCCCGTGATTGACGGTAGCGTGAGCGTTATGGGTATGAGCTTGAACGCGGCTAGGTTGAGCAAGATGAACACTAGGAGCGCGAGCGCGGCGGCAATGCCGGGTACGCGGTAATAGATAAGCATGAACATCAGCACGACGATCACACCGATCACACCGGCGCGAATGCTCAAGTTGACCGATTCCTGACCCAGCGTCGCGCCTACGGTTTCCGCGCTTTCGACTCGCAGGGGGATTGGCAGCGCACCGGAGCGCAGTTGCAGTGCCAACGTTTTGGCTTCGTCTTCGGTAAAGTCACCTTCAATAACGCCGCCCGTTGGCAGTTCCGCCCGAATGACAGGTGAAGACAACACCACGCCGTCCAGCACAATGGCCATCGGTTGACCGATACGCTGCGCCGTGAACGGCCCGAAAATCGCGCCGCCTTCGGATGTGAGTTCGAATTGGATGTACCAGCGCCCGCTATTCGGATCGAGTTGGGCTACCGCTGCCTGCAAACCTGCGCCTGTTATCACCGTCTCGAACGGCTGCCCAGTATTCGGATTGACGATAGGCGCGGCTTCTTCGGGAATGGCTTCCGCTGCGGGTTCGCCGTCTGCGGCTTCGGCAGTTGCTGCCGCCTCAACCTCATCGACGCGCTGCTGCATAAGCGCTTGCTCCGTCGTGAGAATGCGCTGACCTTCGTAGTTGCGCCCGGTGAGTCCGGCGAAATCCACGAACTCTAGCAGCGCGGTTTGCTGAATGGTGTCGATGGCCTGCTGCGGGTCACGCACACCCGGCAGTTCTACGAGGATTCGGCTGCTGCCCTGAACCTGTGTCGTGGTTTCGCCTACGCCGAGCGCATTCACACGACGGTTGACGTTATTGGCCGCCTGTCGCAAATCCTCAACCGTATAGGAACCGGCGGGCAATTCGGCTTCCAGCAGCACACGCAGCCCACCTACCAAGTCGAGTCCGAGGCTTTGCGTGACGTTCAAATTCAAATCGGGTTCACCGTCACCATCTGTATCGACATGAATACCCGTCGTGTCTGGTAAGCTCACCCATAGGGCAAAAGCCGTCACTAAGACAATCAAAATAAGCCAGCGGATATGGCTGCTCATTGACACCCTCTCTTGTTGTATTTGCGGGGCGCTGCTGACGGCCTCGCAGCCTT
>JACMMD010000379.1 GCA_014379235.1 Anaerolineae bacterium | reverse complement strand
CGTGTTGGAAACCACGTACTTGGGCATCCCGTTGATGCGGGGAGCGCCTTCATCCTTGCTGTTTGGCCACGCTTTCGAGAAGCCGTCATAGGTCACACGTCCGAGAAGCAGTGCGTCGGTGCTGTAATCCTCACCGGATTTGAACTTGGCGATTTCGTCATTCCAGTATTTGAATGACCATGCCGGATTTTCCATGATGCCATCGAGCGACAGAAATTCGGATACGATTATTTTTCTCATTATTGTTCTCCTGTGTGGATGTGGCTGATGTCTTATATGCTTTCATCATAACCCAGCTCAAAGGGCAAAGTCTTGTATGAAAGGGACATTTACTCAGTCTGATTCAAACGGGCGATTTGTGCGGGCGTTTGCCCCATGAGGTGCTTCAACGAGCGTGTCAGATGCGGCTGATCGAAATAGCCCGCTTCGAACACCACATCGAGGATCGGCAGCCCCTGCTCTAACAGTGACAGCGCTTGTCGGGCGCGTTTGATCTGGCGAATCGCGCCGTGCGTGAGTCCGGTGGCGGTGAGGAAACGACGCCTCACTTGGCGGATGGATAAGTTTGGCTCCTGCTCTTGCAGCACCGCATCGACCACTGGATCATGTACCAGTAGACCTTCACGCACCAACCGCGCTATGAACGTGTCAGCATTCTCAAAGTCGGGGAATTCCCACGCCGAGCCATGCAGCCAGAACGATTGACTCGTCGCATCGGGCAGGTTCACGGGCGCATCGGTCAGATTGCTGGTGGGCAGGTGCGGCATATATGTGCCCAACTTGAACATGATGCCGAAAAACTCGGCGTTTTCGGGGATTGGCGCAGGCGTGGCTCTGGTTTCCGGGCCGCGCAGTGTGAAGAAGGTTTGGCCGGCCTGCCGCATGATGACCATTTCCAGATTGGTCACCGCCGTTGATGTGAATGATTCGCCCGTGTTCTCGCCGCTACGAGTACGCCAGATCGTTTCGACAAACGGCGAGTCGGATGCTTGATAATCGAAATCGAAGATCATGCTTCGGACTTCCTGCTACCGTATTAGCACGAAGCCTATTATAGCAAACTGCCCGCTGACGATTGCGTCCAGCGGGCAGTTGTATTGATTAACAGCTAACCGCTAACGGCTTAAGCCTTGTTCGTCGGCTGGTAGTGCAGAACCATCACGCCTGTGCTGAACGCCTTTCTCTCTAGTAGTTTGAAGGTGGTTTTATCGACCTTCTCCATAATGCGCTCGCCACTGCCAATCGTCACCGGAAAGACCATCAGGCGATACTCATCGATAAGGCCAGCCTGTAACAGCGTATGCGTCAGTTCACCGCTGCCGTACTGGAGAATGTCTTGACCCGGCTGCTGTTTCAGGTTCTTGACCGCTTCCACAACGTCGCCTTTAAGCAGCGATGAGTTCCATGTCAACGGTTCCGTCAGCGTTCGTGAAGCCACATACTTGGGCAGGCTGTTCATTCTATCTGCGAAGACATCCGCCCCTGCACGTGCTGACCAAGCCTCAGCAAACGCCTCATACGTTATGCGCCCCATAATGAGCGTGTCTGACGCGAAAAGTTGATCGGAAGCGTACTTCATGAATTCGTCGTTGGCATAATCAAAGACGAAATGCTGGGGGCTATCCACAACCGCATCCAACGACACCTGAGATGAGACGATTATTTTACGCATAGTAGTTTGTACTCCTTCTTCGTCGTTCAATAAACACAGGATACCCTAAGCGAATGGGCGCTGTATTGTATAAAAACGCAGTTATGCAAACTCCCTCAAGCGGGCGATTTGCGCGGGCGTTTGCCCCATAAAACGCTTCAGCGAACGGGTGAGATGGGATTGATCGAAGTAGCCTGTCTCGAAAGCCGTATCGAGGATGGGGATGCCCTGTTCTAAAAGTGCTGTCGCGTGGCGGGCGCGCTCGATTTGCCGGATCGTGCTGAGGGTCAATCCGGTTGCGGTCAAGAAGCGATACTGCACCGAGCGAATCGACAGCATCTGCGGGCGGCCCTGTAACACCGCATCGACAACCGGCTCACGAACGAGCAGACCTTCGCGCATCAACCGCTGCACGAACGTATCGGCATTTTCGTAGGTGGGGATTTGCCACGCCGAACCATGCAGCCAGAACGATTGATGGTTGGCTTCCGGCAGATGCAGGTCACGCCGATCCATAAGCATTTTCGTGGACAAATGTGGCATAAACGTGCCGAGCTTGAACACGATGCCGAAGAACTCAGCGCCCGCAGGAAATTCGGCGGGTGTCGCTTTAGTCTCTGGGCCGCGCAGGGTGATGGTCGTTTTGCCCTCATAGTTGGTGACGACCAACCCGAAATACGGCGCGGCAGCGGATATGAAAGAGCCAGCGTTCTCCGTGTGAGTACGCCAGACCGATTCAATCAGCGGTGATTCTGCCGGTCTGCCCTCAAAGTTAAAGGCGGTGCTTTGAGCTTCCATACACCTGCGTCACATTGTAACTTATCGTAGGGGCGCAGCATGCTGCGCCCCTACAAATATCGACGTTAGTAGCCTGATGGTCGCTGGAAAACGCCTGTCACTTCTGACAGCGCCTTCGCAATCGCCAGCAAGCGCGATTCACTCCAGCGTTTACCGACAATTTGTACACCAATTGGTAAGCCATCGCCATCCTGTTTATATGGCAGCACAACCGCCGGATGACCGCTGTAATTGAACAGCGTGCTATGAGCGCTGATGAACCAATAGACCTCTTCATGCCCGTCAACTTGCAGAGGCAAACCTGTTTCGCAGTGTGGAAAGGCGCTGGTCATTGACGGCGGGCACAGCAGCACATCCCACTGGTCGAAGAATTTTTCCCACGCCATGATCGATTGGTCGCGCCGATGCAGCGCTTCCATGTATTGAGCCAACGTCGTCGCTGGCTGACCCTGCTCCGGCTGGAAAGCGCCGAGCGCCATGCCCATCAGTTCGCTCGCGCTGGAAAGTTCATTGCTGAAATCGAGTTCTGGCAGCGGCGCTTCTTCAACCGTCACGCCGCTGCGGTTAAGCTGCTGCGCCAGTTCGGTTACGGCATCACGAATTTCCGCCGCGACGGGAAAGCCGGGAAAAGTCGGCGCGAAGGCAACCCGCAGGTTTTTCAGGTCGATCTGTGGCATAGGCTCAACGGGCACGGGGTTAACGTCGGTATCGCGGCCATCTGGCCCCGCGATGATCGAGTACAGCAGCGCCAAGTCTTCAACGGAACGCGCAAGCGACCCGATGCACGACATCATCCGCAGGCTGCGCG
>JACMMD010000378.1 GCA_014379235.1 Anaerolineae bacterium | reverse complement strand
TTCGCGTTCGGACAGTACACTGTCGCGCAGTCCGAAGCCAACAGCCGGGCCACTGCGGAAGCTGTCGCCGTTGACGAGGCTCACAGCCGCGCTACGGCGGAGTTCGTCGCGCTGGCGGAGCGGGATAGCCGCGCTACCGCGCAGGCTCAGGCGGAGTTTCAAGCCGACGTGGCACTCTCCCGGCAGTTGGCGGCACAGTCGCTCACGCTGATTGACGATCACGCTGATTTAGCGCTGCTGTTGAGCCTCGAAGCCAACGCCATTGTAGATTCGCTCGGCGTGAACAGCGCGCCCGAAGTGCGCGGCAGTTTGATCGACGCGCTGTCGTTTAGCCCGAAGCTGACGACGTATTTGCGCGGGCATAGTAACGCCGTCAATACCATCGCTTACAGCCCTGATGGCAGGCATATCGTTTCTGGCAGCAGCGACACCACGCTGATTATGTGGGATGCCGTCACAGGTACACAGTCGCGCTCACTGATGATCGGCCACCGCAGCGAGGTTGAAGCGGTGGATTTTAATCATGATGGGACGTTACTGGCGTCAGCGGCTTTAGATGGCGAACTGCGCCTGTGGGCTGGCGACACGGGTGACGCGATTGGCGGAGCGCTGCGGAGCGGAAGCGAACGACTGAATACTGTCGCTTTCGATGAACGGCAAGATATTTTGGCTACTGGTGGCGACGGTTTGGCTTTATGGGACGTGAGCGATCCTGAGAATCCCGTACAAATCGGTGGGTTGGTTGACACTGAGGAACAGGCAGTCAGCAGCGTGGCTTTTCATCCGTTGGTGGACGTTCTGGCGGCAGGACATCTCGACGGGAGCGTCACTCTGTGGGATATCCGCGATCTTGAACAGCCGCGAGTGCTAACTACCTTGTACGGGCATGATAATGAAGTGTGGGGACTAGCGTTCTCACCCAACGGTAAGCTGATGGCCACTGGCAGTGATGATCGCACAATCATTCTGTGGGATGTAAGTACGGCGCTGCTCGATCCGGCATCGGTTGTGCCGACGATTGATCCGCTCGATGGCCACACCAACTACGTTTTGGATCTGGCGTTCAGTCCTGATGGCGGAATGATCGCTTCCGCGAGTGGCGATAACAGTGTGCGCCTGTGGAGTACGCGCACGGGTCGTCAGCTTGGCGTTCCGCTGTCCGGTCATAGTAACTTCGTCAACGCGCTGGATTTCAGCCCCGATGGTCAGCGATTGGTATCGGGTGGCGATGATGGCGCGGCCATCGTTTGGGACGTGACCACGCTCCACCGACTCAGCCAACGCATCGCTGTTCATCCTGATGGCGTGATGAGCATGACACTCAATCCGCAAGGGACACTGCTGGCGATAGGTGGATGGGATACCGCCATCGACATGATTGATATGGCCACTGGTGAACTCATTGCCGAACCGCTGACCACGCATTACGATCTGGTCACGGAAGTCGCTTTTAGCCCGGATGGTACGCTGCTGGCTTCCGGCGATCTCAGCGGTCAGTTGATCTTATGGCAGATCGATGCGGGCGAAAACACGGTTGAGATGATCGGCCAATGGGATGACCATGATGAACGCATCACCGGCTTGGGCTTCGCCCCTGACAATGACAATGAAGATGGTCTCGAAATGCTGGCATCGAGTTCCTTTGACGGCACGGTTCACTTCTGGGAAGTGGATATAAGTCAAGCCGATAGTGCTGACGCGCTGCGACCTGCTGGCGAAATTGACGGCGGCACAGGTGGTTATTTCGACATCGCATTTCGAGTCGCTGACAGCGATAGTCCTTTGCTGTTAGCGACTGGAACAGGCGACGGGCTAGTGACCATCTGGGATCTGAGCAGCGGCCCGGAATCGGCGGATTTGGTCGGTGAATTGGCTGGACATACGCGGACAGTTCTCAGTGTAGCGTTCGGCCCCGATGGTCAAACATTGGCCAGCGGCGGCGCGGACGAAGCCGTGCGCTTCTGGAACGTAGACGAGATGCAGGCGCTCGGCTCACCAGTGGATGCCCATGATTGGTTTGTTTCGACTGTCGCTTTTAGTCCCGATGGGCTTATGCTGGCTTCGGGAAGCTACGATAATCAGGTGGTGTTGTGGGATGTCGCCACGCGCCAGCGCATCGGACAGCCGCTTACCGATCACAGTGGGCGGGTCGCTTCGGTGATGTTCAGTCCCGATGGTTCGCACCTGCTGTCTGGCAGCAAAGACGGTTCGGTGCTGTGGTGGGATGCGAGTTTCACCTCATGGCGCACACGAGCCTGCGCTGTCGCACGGCGCAGCCTGACCTCAATCGAGTGGACGCAGTATGTCGGCAGCTTGCCGTATCACGCCACCTGCGCCGATTGGCCGAGCGCAGTCGTCGTACAGAGCAGAGGCTATAACGGCGGCATCTCGCCAACGGCGACGCTGCCCGCATCCGTATCGAATTAATGAAACGTTTTCGGTAGGGGCGCAGCATGCTGCGCCCCTACACCAATTATTTCTATGGCGAAGTGAAGGCATTTCTAGCACGATGATCTACGACATCACACGCACGGTCACGCCGCAGACGGCGGTTTGGCCGGGTGATACGCCTTACAGTGTGGCACATGTTCTCCGGCGCGATGTAGGGGCGGCGGTTAACCTCACGACGCTGACGTTCAGCCCGCACACAGGGACACACGCGGACGCTTACTATCATT
>JACMMD010000005.1 GCA_014379235.1 Anaerolineae bacterium | reverse complement strand
GGCACGTTCGAGCGTGTAATGCTGCCACAGATCGAACGGCCACTCGACATAACCCCAATGATCGCGGAAGGACTCTCGATCCGCCTCGTATACGGCGCGGGCATCGCGCTCTGACTCAAATGCTCGCAGCGAGAAGCCATCCGGCAGCAGCGGCGGCATCGTAGCGCTATCGAGATCAACACGCAGCGTATGAACCGAGCGCGCCAATGTATAACCTTCAGCGGCGAACAGCGCGAGGTTGGACTCGTTAGTGTCGAGCGTCATTCGCAGCGCCACCAGCGGCATTTCCGGCGCGATTTCATCGGCATGGTCGAGCAGGCGCGCATCAGCGATATGCAGCAGGCGCGTCCCGATTCCCTTGCGGCGATAGTAAGGATGCACCACGCCCTGCCCCAAGCCGCGCCCGTTGGCGGCGTCGAGCTTCATGCTGCTGTAGCCCACGACTTGAGCGGTAGGCGACACGGCTACGAAGCAGTCGCGTTCGGGCGAGAAGTTTGGTGCGTTGAATTCGTGTTCGAGTTCTTCCTGCGAGACGCGCCCTTCGTCGCGGTCTAGCACCGAGGCGGCATTGCGTAAGTGAACCAGCGCTGGCAGGTCGTCAAAGGTGAAGGGACGAATGGTGATGTCAGGCGTAGGAGTGTTCATAGGTTAACCACTTGAGCAGGAAACACCTTTGCCGTCTTGCCACTGTGCCGAAATCCACATGCCATGTGCAATTTCAATGACTTCGTGGCCATCCCATACGGTTAAAACCCACCCGTATTTGCAGAACATCAAATAGCCGTTGGGACTCCATGCAGGGGCATATTGGCCCTCAGTCGATAGCAGCGTGTTATTTTCAGCATCCCGAACAATAACCAGACTCTGCGATGAAAAGAACGCCCATCTGCCGTCGGCACTCCAACGCGGTGTACCAGCGTGTAGATTGGAAAGCTGGCTGATATTGGTCGCTGTTTGACCATCCCAAACATAATCTTGGCCGTAGTGACCTTCGGGGCCTACAAACGTTAAAAGATCGTCATTTGTCCAGATCGGGTAAGAAATGTAAGAAGTTAGCTCTGGCACAATGTTGCTATAGCTGGATTTGTCCGGTAAACCATCAACGAAAGATTGCCCATTCCAAACGAGAATATCGCTCGAATCATCCCCGTTACCATCGATATACGTCAGGAACGCCAACCGTCCATCGCGGCTCCAACTTGGTGACCTATCCCCGCCTGTTGGGTGCTGACTTACGTTCATTGTGGTTTCACCGTCCCAAACGTAAATCTCGCTTGGATCGCCTTCATATCTATCATCAAACGCAGACTCGTACCACACCATAAACGCCAACCGCCCATCCTGACTCCATTCGGCATGATAAGATCGAACAGCAGGATGCAGATCAGACGGTGTAATATCGATGGTGGTTTCGCCGTCCCATACATAAATGCGCTTGTCGTCGCCATACTGAGCAGTGAATACCAGCCGATTATCAAAACTCCATTGTGCGCCATAAGTATAAGCCGTAGCGGGCAAACCAGATGGAGCGATTTCGAGAGAGGTTTCACCATCCCAGATGTAGAGTCGGCGGCTGTCATCAGCGAGTGCAGCCTCATATGCTAGATAATTCTCATCCACGTTCCAATCCAACGGATAGGCAGAAGCATCGAGCGTTTCAGTGAGGTTGACGTGTAAGCTGCTTTCAGCCGAAACGTCCATCACATAAACATCATCGTTTGCCGAATACGCAAGCCGTCCACTGCTGCTAAAAACAAAACCACTATATCGGCCAGTGTTGTTTACAATAATCGGAGCGCTCCGTCGATTACGAACGTCATAGAGGAACAATCCCATTCCCCCATTTCCGTTAGGAACCGAGTAAACGAGCAGGTCGCCATCAGCATCATTAGCCAACACACGATGACCCGTTATCGCACTGACGATCACCAGCAGCGATAACAGCGTTACCATTGCCGCCAGTCGAGCAAGTCACCAGCGATACAGCATCTACGCAATTCCGGGCATTGGACGATGCAGCAGATTTTCGATGGCTTCCGGCTTGACCTTGCCATAATGCAGCGCGATTGCCACTTCGAGTTCGTCGCAGATGTTCAGCGACGGGCTGCTGCTCAGGCTGTCGGTTCCCAGATACACGGGTACGTCATAGGCCATGAACAGTTCGAGCGGCATTCGCCCACAGCGCAGTCGTAGATTGCTGCGCGGGCAGTGAACGACGCTGCTGCCGCTGTCCTTGATACGCTCGATGTCGCCATCATCGACCTGTACCGCATGAACCAGCAGCGGCTTGAGCGCCAGCGCGCCCACGTCTTCGAGATAGCGCGTCGGAGTCACACCGGGGCAGGGAAATTCAGTGCCGCCGAAACGCCGATGATAGCCATCGACCAGCGGCCCCGTGCCTTTGGTCATGAACGTAAATTCGTCGGGGCCTTCGGCCATGTGGATGCACAGCGGCAGCGCTTCACGACGGGCGTAATCCAGCGACTTTTGCCACAACGTCGGATGAACCGAATAGGGCGAGTGAATCGTCAGCCCGACGCGCATATCGCTGCGTTCTCGCGGACGCCATTGGTCGATGATGGTGATGGCACGATTAAGGATGTCGTCGGATTGTTCCGCTTTCATCCCTAACACCTCGACGTAAACAATGCCTTTCAGCGACGAGTCGAGCAGCGGACCGATACTTTTGCCAGTCAGCGAAATATCGCCAACTTGCGTGACGCCGGAGTCGAGCAGCGCTTGAATGCCGGCCTCAACTGCCGCTTCGACGCTTGGCTCCCACGTATCACCGAGCTTGATGCGCCGCTCGATGAGGCCCACAATCCACGGCACAAAATCCGAGCCGGTTACAGCGGGGCAGTAATCGGCCAACCAGCCGAGTTCAAGATGTGTATGTGCGTTGGTGATGGTCATGAATGATTACAACCTTTTGTTCAGGCGTTTATTGTAGCGGTCAACCTATCACACGCCTATATCAACGTCACGCAATTGGTGAACGTCATGTAGAATAATATCCATAGGATAAGGACACGACTTATGCTTAATTTACCGCTTGTCATCCCCTATACAACCCTAGAGAATTTCTGTCAGCTTCACCATATACATAAGCTGTCGTTGTTTGGCTCGATCTTGCGCGATGATTTTTCGCCAGACAGTGATATTGATGTCTTGGTGGAATTTGAGCCGGAACATATTCCCGGTTGGGAGTTCGTTACCATGCAGGCCGAACTCACTGAACTGTTAGGGCGCGAAGTTGACCTACATACGCTTGCCTCGCTGAACGATCACTTTCGCCACAAGGTACTAGCGGGCGCGCAGGTCATTTATGAACGAGCGTGATGAAGTCCGGCTGCGCGATATGCTGGATGAAGCACGGCAAGCACAGAAATTTATCGCAGGTAAAACAAGCGACGATTTGCATAACGACGCGATGCTGTCTTACGCTGTCATTCGGGCTGTCGAATTAATCGGGGAAGCCGCCTCGAAAGTGACGGTAGAAACACGCGAACAGGTTCCGCAAATCCAGTGGCAAAATATTATCGGTACGCGCAATCGTATCATCCATGATTACAAAAACGTTGATTTGAGCATCGTGTGGCAAATCGTGACGCGCAATTTGCCACCTCTGATCGAACAACTGGAAAAGATCGTTCCCCTCAGTTAGCCAACTTCACGCCTGATGTTATAATCGTCGCATACTCGAACCGCAACCGTAATCATGCAGGAGAAACCCACTTGGCTACGCTCACACCCACTGATGTACAAGAACTGGCGATCAATTCGATACGTGTCTTAGCGATGGACGCCGTGCAGAAGGCCGACAGCGGCCATCCCGGACTGCCGATGGGCGCTGCGCCGATGGCTTACGCGCTGTGGATGCGCCATATGCGCTTTAACCCGCACAATCCCAAATGGGCCAACCGTGACCGCTTTGTCCTCAGCGGCGGGCATGGCTCGATGCTGCTGTACGCGCTGCTGTATCTGACAGGTTACGACCTCTCACTGGACGAGTTGAAGAACTTCCGGCAGTGGGAGAGCAAAACCCCCGGCCATCCCGAAAACTTCATGACTCCCGGCGTCGAAGCCACCACCGGCCCGCTCGGTCAGGGCACGGCGAATGCTGTCGGCATGGCGTTGGCTGAGGCTTATCTCGCGTCGTACTTCAACCGTCCCGGCTATGAGATCGTCAACCACTATACCTACGCGATTGTCTCCGATGGTGACATGATGGAAGGCATTTCGGGCGAGGCGGCCTCATTAGCGGGACATTGGGGCTTGGGCAAGCTGATCTACCTGTACGACGACAATCAAGTGATGCTCGATGGCCCCACCAATATCGCCTTTAGCGAGGACGTACTCGCCCGTTATGAGGCTTATGGCTGGCATACGCAGCGCGTTATGGATGGCAACAACGTCGAAGGTATCAACGACGCGATTTCAGCGGCCACCGCCGTCACCGATAAACCGTCGATCATCGCCGTTCGCACGATCATCGGTTTTGGCAGCCCCCACTTTCAAGGCACGAGTGAAGCACACGGTAAAGCGCTCGGTAAAGACGAGGTGAAGCTGGTCAAAGAGGGCTTCGGTTGGCCGCAGGAAGATTTCTATGTTCCCGGCGAAGCGCTCGAACACTTCCGCGAAGCCGTCGATCAAGGCGCACGTTACGAACGTGAATGGGACGAAACCTATCAGGCGTGGCGCGCAGAATACCCTGACCTCGCCGCCGATTGGGACAGGGCGCAATCCGGCCAACTGCCTGATGGTTGGGATGCCGATCTGCCGAGCTATGCGCCGGATAAGAAAGTGGCTACTCGTGTGGCGGGCGGCGATGCTCTTAACGCCATCGCCAAGCACATCCCGACGATGATCGGCGGCGATGCTGACCTCGCGGGCAGCACTCGTACCCTGATTAAAGGTGAGGCCAATACCGCACAGGGCAAACCTGCGGCGCGTAACGTGCGCTTCGGTGTGCGCGAACACGCAATGGGCGCGATTGCTAACGGTCTGGCGTATCACGGCGGCATCATCAAGCCCTATACAGCGACCTTCTTGACCTTCAGCGACTATCAGCGTCCGGCGCTGCGCTTGGGGGCGTTGAGTCATTTGGAAACCGTCGCTGTGTTTACACATGACAGCATCGGTCTCGGTGAAGACGGCCCCACGCATCAGCCGATTGAGCAAGTGATGTCGCTGCGGCTGATTCCGCGCATGAAATTGTTCCGCCCTGCCGATGCCAACGAAACGGCGGCGGCATGGAAAACCATCATGCAGGTCAAGGATGGGCCAGTGTGTATCGCGCTGACACGCCAGAATTTACCTATCCTCACAGGCGAGGGTATCGGCGGCGTGGAAGCAGTGTATGCAGGCGTGGCCAAAGGCGGCTACGTGCTGGCCGATTCGGGCGGCACACCCGATGTGATTCTCATGGGCACGGGTAGCGAGGTTCACATCGCCCACGAAGCCTATAAGACGCTCACGGCGGACGGTGTGAAAGCGCGTCTGGTATCGCTGCCGTGTTGGGAACTGTTCGAGGCACAGAACGCCGACTACAAAGAGAGCGTTCTGCCCAAGAATGTCAGAGCGCGGGTCAGCATCGAGGCGGGCGTGACGACAGGTTGGCAGCGTTTTGTCGGCTTGGACGGCGTGGCTATCGGCTTAGATCGTTTCGGCGCAAGCGCTCCATATGAGGGTGTCTATCAAGAACTGGGTATCACGGCGGACGCAGTGCTGCAAGCGGCGCGCAAGCTGTTGAAGTAACGATAGCGTAGGGGCGACTCATGAGTCGCCCTAT
>JACMMD010000377.1 GCA_014379235.1 Anaerolineae bacterium | reverse complement strand
TAAAAAGCAGGATATTTATTTCTTAGTTGGCAATCAAGCAGCTCACAGAACAAGCTTTATGGTTATCACCGTCCTACGTTTCCCATCAGGTGAAGTAATTAAATCGCTATTTCCAGTTCTCAAATGGACTCAACAAGGAAACACTGATTGACTTTACAACCTCGCCAATTATTGTGGTTGTCACCGATTTAAATCGTTCCAACCTTGTTCGAAGTTCTCCGTCAATAACCCCATAGCATCCGGCTGGAACTCTTGCTAACATTAGGGTCTGGACGGAATTTGAACGTCAAAAATCATTCAAATGATGCCCTATCAATATCATCAAGAACGCGAGGAACTATGAGCGACTCCAAATATCAACAGCTAGTCGCGCACCTGTCAGAGGCGCATCACCTTGAGCGGGCCGTGGCCATCCTGCAATGGGATCAGCAGGTGAAGATGCCCACAGGCGGCGCACCACAGCGCGCCGCGCAGCTTGCGGTGCTGTCGCGCATCGCGCATGAAGCCTTCGCGCAGGACAAAACGGCCCGCCTACTCGAAGACACCGAACGCGAAATCGACGGCATGGACTACGACTCGGACGAAGCGAGTATGGTGCGCGTGGCCAAAGAAGAGTACCGTCTTGCCTCGAAACTGCCTGCCGAATTCGTGGCCGAACTCACCCGCGCTACCTCATTAGGGCGCGGCGCATGGATCGAGGCCCGCGCTACGAATACCTTCCGCACGTTCGAGCCGCAGTTACAGCACATCATCGACCTGACGCTGCAACGTGCCGAATATCTCGGCTACGACGAACATCCCTACGACGCGCTGATTGACGAGTACGAGCGCGGCATCACCACCGCGCAGGTCACGGAAATTTTCGGGGCGCACAAACCCGCGCTGGTGGAGTTGATCGCCGCCGTTCAGGAGAACAGCGACACCGTAGATGACTCGCTCGTTCACCAGCAGTTCGACATCGAGAAGCAGAAGCAGTTCGCGCTGGACGTGATTAAGGCTTATGGCTTCGACTTTGAGCGCGGGCGTCAAGATGTGTCGGTACATCCATTCTGTACACATTTCTCTCGCGGCGATGTGCGGATCACCACGCGCTTTCACGACGATTTCCTGAATCCGGCGCTGTTCGGCATGATGCACGAGGCCGGTCATGGCATGTACGAGCAGGGCAGCCCTGAACGATTCGAGGGCACACATTTGAGCGGTGGCACATCACTCGGCGTCCACGAGTCGCAGTCGCGGCTGTGGGAAAACGTCGTCGGGCGCAGCAAAGGCTTTTGGATATGGGCGCTGCCGAAGCTGCAAGCCTATTTTCCCGATGAGCTTGGCAGCGCGGATGTCGACTCGTTCTACAAAGCCATCAACAAGGTCGGCAAATCGTTCATCCGCGTCGAGTCGGACGAATCGACCTACAACCTACACATCATGCTGCGCTTCGAGCTTGAGACCGATATGGTCAGTGGCAAGGTCAAAGTGCGCGACTTGCCTGAAGAATGGAATGACCGCTTCGAGTCGTTCTTCGGTATCACCCCGCCGACGGATACGCTCGGTGTCTTGCAGGATATTCACTGGTCGATGGGGCTGGTGGGCTACTTCGCCACCTATGCGCTCGGCAATCTGCTGTCGGTGCAGTATTACAACAAGGCGGTGCAGCAGCATCCCGGCATCCCCGACGAAATCGCGTCGGGCAAGTTCGACACGCTGCGAAACTGGATGCAGGACAACATCTACCAGCACGGGCGCAAATTCACGTCCGACGAACTGACGCGCCGCGTCACGGGCGAGTCGATTCAGTCGCGGGATTATATGCAGTATCTTCAAACCAAGTTCGGGGAAATCTACGGGTTGTAAGAACACGCTGTAGGGGCACGATATATCGTGCCCTACGATCTACGCCTGTGGTTCGCTGACATTCCCGTTCGAAGCCACATTGGCCGCTTCACTTCGATACGCCTGAATGCGATCAATCACGCCCTGCACAAGCTTTGCGCTATCGGGCGCGGCGGTTTTCAATACGCCAGCCAACCGACCCAGCGTATCCAGCAGGCTTTCCAGCGCATACGGCGAATCGACGGGCGCAGTAGAGAACACCGATTCCAACGCTTCTTCGGATTCAGCGACTTTACCCTGTGCCAGCCGCGCCGTGAGCAGGTCGGCATAGGCCCAGTAGTTATCGACATCGGCCAGCACTTCACGGAACGCCAATTTTTCGACACGGGCATAGGTGCTAATCATTTCACCATATTCGCCCTTCATCAAGTACAGCAGCGCGAGGTTGCTGTACGGATAGGACGACTGCGACGTGACTTCGGCGGCGCGTTTGTAAGCGTCAATCGCGTCGTCGATCTGCCCGCGGCGGCGGTGCAAACCACCAAGCGACCCCCACCATGATTCACCATCGTCGTCCACCAAACGCGGGAGCAGGGTCAGCGCCTGCCGCAGCTTTTCTTCGGCCCGCGCCAGCATGATACCGCGCTCGATTTTACTTTCAGGCATCTTCTCCGCCATACGCCGGTACACATAGCCAAGCGAGGCCAGCGCCGGGGCGAAGGCCGCGTCAATGTCCAGCGCCTTCATCAAGTGGTTTTCGGCTTGCTCCAATTCGCCCATCTGCGTGTACACGTAACCGAGCCGGTAGTGAACCACGAGGCTGTCCGCGTCGAGGCTCAAGGCGCGGCGGTAAGTCTCCAGCGTGCCCGCGAGGTCGCCAGCTTTGTACTGCCGTTCGCCCACTGTCATCACCGAAAGGGCCTGCGTCGCCTGTGAAGATTCGGTGCGCTGCTCCTCAGCCTTCTGTTGAAGCTGGTCACGCAGCGATGTGAGTTCCTTTTCCTCGTCTTTAAGCTGAATCTCAAAGCGCTGCTTGGCTTCGGTGAGATCTTTCTCGAAGCGCTCCAATGATGTATCAACCTTGTTTTGGAGCGATTGCAACTGGCGCACCGCTACCGCGCCGCCCACGATGGCCAAGATCGAGATCAAACCGCCAAACACTTCGAACAAACCGAGCAGATTGAAACCGAGATCAACCGCCCCGCGTGATTCTTCGGCGGCACTCTGGGCGCTGTCAGCGGCGTTCTCGATGCGTTCAACGAGAGCCGTGAGTTGTTCTTCGCTGAGGGTTTCGACGGCGGTTTGCGCGGGTTCATCGGTTGCATCGTCTTGAGCGTAGGCCGATGCTGCAAACAGCAATAACATACTGATAACAAGTAGGGGCACGGCATGCCGTGCCCCTACAAAATGAGTATTGAACGTTGAAATCATGCTTCCCTCAAATATCTATTTCGTGTGGGCAGCGAACAGCAGTTCCAGATTGGAGCGTAAGCCTTCTGGCCCGTCTTGCACCGAAACCAACTGCACTTCGCCCTTCTCCGCGATCTCGTGCAGTTCTTCGTCGTCGCTGCTCATACCACGAATGACCGCTGCGAGGTTATCGGCAAAGCGCCCTGTCCCCTCGACAATCAGCAGGGGGAATTTCAGCCGCCGCGAGGTCGCCAAACGGTGAATCTCTTCGCGGGTGAC
>JACMMD010000376.1 GCA_014379235.1 Anaerolineae bacterium | reverse complement strand
TGCGTAATCTGGTGCACAACAGCATTCAGTCGCGGAACGAATCGCGCGGCGAGAGGGAAGCGGGAGAAGAAATCTAACAATGGCGAAAATTTTGGTGGTGGAAGATAACGAGATGAACATGGACATGCTCACGCGGCGGTTGCAGCGCAACGGCTTCGACGTGGTGATGGCCATTAATGGGGCGCAGGGCGTCGAACTGGCGCTGTCTGAGCATCCCGATCTCATTATCATGGACATGAGCCTGCCCGTATTGGACGGCTGGCAAGCGACCCGACAGATTAAATCCGCGCCGGATACCTACACCATCCCCGTCATTGCGCTCACGGCCCACGCTATCGCTGGAGACCGGGAACGCTGCATTGAAGCGGGCTGCGATGAATATGAAAGCAAGCCGCTCAAGTTTCCTCAGTTGCTAGAGAAGATTCATATGCTGTTGGGGGGCTAGCTCTCAGCATTCAGCAAAAAATGACTGTAGGGGCGACACATACGTCGCCCCTACGCTATTCATTTGGGGTACGGTAACGATAGCGGACGTGTTTAGTTTCCATGTAGGCGTCGAGACCCGGCTGACCCAACTCGCGCCCGATGCCGCTCATCTTCATGCCGCCGAACGGCCCGCGAATGTCGGTGATGTCGTTGACATTGATGCCGATGCCGCCGGCCCGCAGTTTGCGAGCCGCGTAAAAAGCCGTGTCGAGGTCTTGCGTGTAGACGTAAGCCGCTAATCCGTAAGGCGTATCGTTGGCCATGGCGATGCCTTCCTCGAGACTGTCGAAGGCCGCAATCGGCGCGACTGGCCCGAACGTTTCTTCCTGCATCATCCGCATATCACGCTGCATATCGACCAATACTGTCGGTAGATAAAATAGGCCGTTGGCGTACTGCGGTTCGGTTGGCGATGCGCCGCCGACGAGGATTTTCGCGCCGCGCTCACGCGCATCATCGACGTGCTGGCGCACGGTCTCTAAGCCCGCCGCGCTAATCATCGGCCCCATGTCGGCGTCGGGTTCTGCGATGCCATCTGCCGTGACATGCAGTTTGCTGGCCGCATCTGCGAACCGCTCGGCGAACTCATTGAAGCGTTCGCGCTGTACGAAAATGCGGTTAACGCTGATGCAAATTTGGCCGGTGTGAGAGAACGTTCGCCGCAGTGCTTCGGGAACGGCGATGTCCAAGTCAGCATCGCGGCACACGATGAACGGGGCGCTGCCACCGAGTTCGAGTGTGACGGCTTTCAACTGCTTGGCGGCCTGTTCGGCAATCCATATGCCCGTGCGTGTCGAACCTGTGAAAGCGATTTTGCGGCTGATTGGGTTCGTGACCATCTCGCCGCCGATGAGCGGCCCATCGCCCGTGATGATATTGACCACGCCGGGGGGTAGTCCCGCTTCGTGAAAGGCGCGGGCGAAAATCGTCGCCGCGAGGGGCGCTTCGCTTGGCGGCTTGACGACGAATGTGCAGCCTGCCGCTAATCCCGGCCCGAGTTTCCACGCCAGTAAATCGACAGGGAAGTTCCACGGGGTGATCGCAGCCACCACGCCAATCGGCTGCTTGAGGATGAAGCTGTGCGTGGGGCCCATGTCGCCGCTAAAGTGAGTACCTTCGATGCGGCGGCTTTCGTCAGCATAGAAGTCGATCACGTCGGCGCTGTAGCGGCATTCTTTGATCGAATCGTTGAGCGGCTTGCCGTGTTCTTGAGTCAGCAGTCGGGATGCTTCGTCCAGCTTGGCGCGAAAGACGTTCATGGCGCGGTGCATCAAGCGAGCGCGTTCGCGTCCCGGCATTTCTGACCAGATAGGGAAGGCGTTTTCGGCGGCAAGAAGCGCGGCCTGTGTATCCGCGATGGTGGCGCTAGATACGTCCGCGATGGCCGCGCCCGTCGCGGGGTTGGTGACGGTGAAGGTTTCACCGCTCGAACTGGCGCGCCATTGGCCGTTAATCAGCAGTGTTTCCGTCATGCGCCGTCGAATCCGATCAAACCGTCCAACGCCGCCGCGATGAGCCGCTCCTCTAATCTGCTGCGCTCATCGCTGTCCAGCGTGGTGAATGGTTCAGCCTGCACAGTGACCAGACACAGCGCCGCCGTTGCAATCCCGAACTTTGTACCCATGATATGCACCAGCGATGTTTCCATATCGAGCGCTAAAATGCCCGCTTGGCGCAGGGGTTCGAGATCGAGATTGCCGCGCCCGACGAGGCTAGGAGCCATTGACGGATAGAAAGCGTCATAGGTGGCGGTGAGGCCGCTGACAACGGTCAATCTGTGCCATGCAGCTTTGAGCAGTAGATGGTGGGCCAATCCCCAATGCGGCACGGCAGGGTAAGCGCTCGGTAGATAAGCCGCCGACGTACCCTCAAAACGCGCTGCGCCAGTGGAAACTAATGCCGTGCCCATCGGCGCTTTTTCGGGGTCGATGCTCATCATGGTGCCCACACGGACGATAACCCGTGCTCCAAGCTGGGCCAGTTCTTCGATTGCAATGGCTGTTGACGGCGCGCCGATTCCGGCTGAAACGGCTGTGATTGGAACTTCACGATGGCGGCCAGTGGCAACGGTGTATTCGCGGTTCTGGCTGACGATTCGCACGTCATCAAGCGCATCAGCGATACGATGCACACGCGCAGGGTCGCCCGTGAGTAGAACTCGCGGCGCGGTATCACCGGGTTTACAGTGAAGATAGAGTGATGGATTTGTACTCATTGTGGCAGCGGCTCGAAGTTTTCGTTGTAGCGCGTTTCCATCTGTTTCCAGCTTGGGAGATTGGTCTGGCAGCCAAGCTGTTGCAGCACGAACGAGGCCATGACTGCACCGATACGCGCTGATATTTGTAAGTTCCAGTCTTTCAGTACACCGGCCAAAAAGCCCGCCGCGAATGCATCGCCCGCGCCAGTCACATCGACGATTTTATCGAGTTTAACGGCGGCTACGGTAATCGTGCCATCGACGCTGTAGACTTGCGAACCTTCCGCGCCGCGTGTGATGACCACCGCTTGCGTCATGTCACTGAGCAGTTCTTCGGGGTTTTGCAGTCCCATTGATTTGCTGACGTAGGCGTATTCAATGCGGTTCATGAGGATGTATTTGCTCTTGGATGCGAAGTCGCTCATGGCTTCCGCCGGATACGCGAAAATATCGGGCTTCAACTGCCAGATGGTTGGCGTTCCCGACTCCCATGCAAGCTGAAAAAACTGTTTGTTGTAGTGATACGGCCCCACCGTCACCAGCGCGTATTTTGAACCCGGCACATTCCGCAGCCGCAGCGAACCCTGCCATTGGTCGGACGCGCCCGCGAAGAAAAAGTTCTGATATTCACCGTCGCGGTTGAGGAACAAGTAACTGCGCGAGGTTTGGGCGCGGGGCATAACGATAATGTCGCGGTCATCAATGTGCTGTTCACGCAAACGAGAGCGATACAGCGCGCCGACGTAATCATCGCCTAGAATCATGGCGATGCCCGCTTGAAAGCCCAAGCGCGCCAGCCCTGTGGCGACGTTACAGCCGCAGCCGCCAAAAGATGCGCCGTTGTCATCCGGCACTTTCTCTAACAGCGCGGTTTCACCAAGACCGGGGCTGTGCGAAACGGGCAGTATGTAGTCGAAACTCGGGTAGCCAGTGGCCAAAACGTCGAGTGTCATAGGGCATTTTCCTTTTGCATTTGTGCAAGCGATTGCAGTGCTTCGTCCACTGAAGTCACGCGGCCCATGTACTTGCCGATGTCCTCAAGGTTGGCCTCGTGCAGATGCGGCTTATCGGTAGAGACACATTCTCGTGGCACGATGACGCGATAGTTATTCTGAAAGGCATCGGTGGCTGTCGCCCGAATACACACGTTGGTCTTCGTACCCGTCAGCACCAGCGTGTCGATGTGATTGTCGCGCAAAATCAGGTCGAGGTCTGTGCCCATGAAGGCACTGTAACGGCGCTTGGTAAATATGTAATCCTGTGGTTCAGGGGCGAGCGGCGGCGCAAGTTCGACGCCGGGAGTGCCTTCTTCGCAGTGAGCGCGCACGTTGAGCAGTTCCCAATCGGGCTTACCCTCTCGATGCGAGTCGATCACCCAGATAATCAGCGCGCCGAGCGAACGCGCTTCGTGTACAAACTCGTCAATCACGGGCACGATTTTGGCCGCGTCTGCGTGGGGAACTTTGCCATTCGGATCGGTGAAATCACGCACCACGTCAATCACTAAAACGGCTGCTTTGTGTTCCATCGTCACCATCCTTTACGCCACTCTTTACGGGCAGAAATCAAAACCAATGCGCCAACCACGATCAAATACGGTAGCATCTGGAAAAACTGCGGCGGGATATTGCTTGTCGTTTGCAGGCGGAACTGCAAGGCATCGAACAACCCGAACAGCAGGCAGGCCAGCGTCGCTAAACCGGGACGCGCTGCCGCAAAGTATACCGCCGCCAGCGCGATAAAGCCGCGCCCGTTGGTCATATTCTCGCGGAATAGGCCGAGATCGCCCATCGCCAGATGCGCGCCCGCCAATCCACACAGTGCGCCGCCGAGTATCAGCGCGATAAACTGCATTCGTTTGACGGAGATTCCCGCCGCCTTTGCCGCTTCGACGTTCTCACCAACAGCGCGAATGTGCGTTCCGAGCGTCGTGCGATACAGCAGCACGGCCACCAATGGAACGGTCAGCCACGAGACGTATACCAATATCGGCAGCCCGACCAATGCTTGCCCGATGAGCGGAATATTCTGTAGCAGGGGAATTTCC
>JACMMD010000375.1 GCA_014379235.1 Anaerolineae bacterium | reverse complement strand
TTCACAATAGACGCATTGATCGCCCGCGCCAATTTGTACACCGGGCAAGGGTTACACCAGTTGGCCGCCGATGATTACACCGCCGCGCTAGATGTTGAGCCGAACCCGCAGATTCAAGCGCTGCGAATGCAAGCCGCTTATTTCGACGGGGATTTCTCCGTGGTGCAGCGTGACGCCGAAGAACTCACTGGCTCCGGTGTTTTGCCGGACGCCGAGATTCAGTTCTACCTCGCCCGTGCGTTGGTCGATGGTGCGGGCCCCGATGAAACCGATAAGTTCCGCGATGCGCTCACGCTGCTGCAAAACGCCCGCAACGAACTGCCCGATACGCTGCGTCCCACCGCTGCCGAATATCGTGCCCGTGTTCAGCTTGAGCTTGGCAGCCTCGGTGACGCGCAGGCCGCCATCGATGAAGCGCTAACCGCAGGCGAAACCGGGACGCGCCACTTCTTACGCGGGCAAATTCTGGAAGCGCGGGGTGATCGTGCCGCAGCATTGGACGACTACAACTGGGTGCTGACGTGGGGACAGGTCTACGCCTATCCCTTCTACGGCGATGCCCAAGCGCGGGTCGAAGAACTCACGGCCTAGCAAATGCGACTGAGGAGCGCGGCGAAATACCGCGCTCTTTTTATTTATAACTCCGGCAGCGCGAACACATCCGCCGCCGACAGAGTTAGAGAGGGGAACAGCGCATCCGCGTCGATGCGATCATCATCACTGAAAGCGCGAATGAGATTCGGTTCGTCGCTGCGATATTGGTGCAGTTCACGCGCACTCGGATACAATACCCAAACCTGTTCCGAGCCTGCACTCAAAAAGCGCCGCGTATCATCAACGCCGCTTTCTTCTCTGGTGAGCGGCGAAGTCACCAGCACCACAAGATCAGGCGCAGCGGGAAAGGGTTCAGCCGGGTCGAAATCCGCCGGGAAACGTTCCTGTCGCACGAAACAAAGATCAGCCGTATACATTTCGTCGTCCGATTCCCCCAAACGACACAACATCCCGGTCACGACGTAGCCAAGCCGATGTTCGCTAACAAAGGGTTGCAGCACGCGCTCCAAATTACCAACGACCAGCCCGCCGAGCAAACTCATACCGCGATGCACATCCGCCGCGAACTCGTTGGGTTCTCGCGTCAACGCCCGCAGTACGTCGGCGCGCCAATCGCCGCCATCAGGGTGATTTTCGATTTCGACCTGTGGATAAATGTTGAAACCGACGCGCCCCGGCAGTAGAAACGCCGTGAATGCGCGCTGCACGGCCATCGCCACCGGATGATCGCTCTGTCTGAGGATGTCATAGGCCGAACGCGGCGCGCCGATCTCGACGGTATACACATCCTGACTCGTCACGCGCTTCCAGCGCACGTCCAAACGGCAGGTGAGCAGCAGCCCCGCCGCCTCTTCATCACCACCGTCGATGAGGAAACGCGCCACTTTCGCATAAAACGACGGCTCTACAACCGAACCCATGCTTTATTCTTTTCTGGCTGTCGCTTCTAACTCTTCAAGCAGTTGGAACACAGCGCCTATCATTAATCCCCCAAACATGAGGATTAATGCTACTGCGATGCTGATGGTAAGTCCAGCTTCAAGCGCAGCACTATCTTTCGAGGAGATGAACATCAACGTGGGAATGACTGCGATGATACCGCCAACAAGGGTAGCAATACCAAAAGCCAAAGCCCCTGTTCCGGTCAGCGTGACAGTGAAAGCGGGTTTACTACCGCGCCCAAAGCCAAAAGAAACACGCCGTCGCCTAATCACAATTGGGCCACAAGCCAATAGCAAAACATTCAAGACGAGTAGAAAAACAATTCTGAATGTGTCGCCCATTTGCCCGTCTATCCCCACTTTTACTCGAACCTTTTGACGCTAGTCCCCTTTGAATGTCGTGCCGAGTGCCGCTGGCGGATCAGAGCGCAGGAAGTTTCGCATCCGGTTTTGAACGCCGCGCGGCATGATTCGCAGCAGGCGTTCTACCGCGCCACTGCTAACGACCAACAGCGTGATAATCATCAGCGCCCAAGGCAGCGCGTTCAGCAGCACGAACGGAATCTGAATGGTATCGTCGCGCTGAATGGCCGATGACAGTGATCGTAGCCCCGCGAACAGATACGCACCAAGCACCACGCGGAACGGATGCCAGCCGCCGAAAATCACAATCGCCAGCGCGATCCAGCCATCGCCGCGCATCACAGGCGGCGTTGCCCAACCGGGCTTGATGCTCAACGAGTAAGCCGCGCCCGCCAATCCCACCAGCGCCCCGCCAACCATCGTCCACAAATAGCGTTGATACTGCACCCGCGTCCCCCGCGCATACGCCGATTCAGGGCGTTCGCCGACGGCACGATGCGCCAAACCGGGACGGGTGCGGAACAGGTAATACCACGTCACGAAGACCAAGATATAGCTGAAATACACCAGCCAGTTATGATCGAAGAAGATCGGGCCGACGACTGGAACATCTCGCAGCAGAGGCAGCGGCCAGTAAGGGATGGTTGGGCCGGGGATGCGTGTGTATTCCTGCCCTAAGAACTGCGCGACATCCGCGGCCAACAGCGTCAGCACGAAACCCACCGCGACCTGATCTTGTCGAAGTTCGATGGCCCCGACTGCGACGATCAACGCGATCAACGCGCCCACGATCATCGCCGCCAGCAAACCCACCAGCAGGTTTTGGGTGGCCAATGCCGCCACGAAACCAACCATCGCGGAGAGAGCGAGGCTGCCATCCAGCGACAGGTTGACCACGCCAGCGCGTTCGGTCAGCGTTTCACCGATGCCGGCGATAACCAGCGGCGTCGCGTTGGCCACCACGCTGCTGAGAATATTGAGGAGTTCGTCGTTCACTAAATGCTCCCTGCTCTTTGCACCACTATTCGAAACTGGGTGCTTCTGTGTTGACCGCTTTCATCTCCACCGCGTCGGTAACCAGCGGCGAACTCGGTGTCCGAAAATCGGTCTCTATGTTGCTATCGGTGCTGAGTAAAGCAGCCGCTTCGCGCCGTTCCATAATGCGTGTCCGCAAACCGCTGAACAGCAGCACCAGCAGCACCAGCGTCCCCTGTAGTACACCCGCCAGCGATTGGTCGAGTTGCAGCGCCACTTTCAAGCGCGTGCTGCCCGCTAAAATCGCCGCGAACGCGAAGGCCACGAATGGCACCAGCAGCGCTCGATTGTCCACCAGCAGCACCACCAGCAGCGCTAAGAAACCAATACCGCCCGAAGCCAGTGGTCGCATACTTTGATAAGTGAACAGCACCCGATAGGCCCCGGCCATGCCCGCCAGCGCACCGCAGGCCATGAACGCCGTCAGCGAAGTGCGCTGCGTCGGTACACCAAGCAGCAGCGCCGAACGCGGATTCTTGCCCGTCGCTTTGAGGTTCAATCCCCAGCGAGTGCCACGCAGCGCCAGCACGATCACGACCACTACAGCCGCCGCGATAATCAGATACATCAAATTGACAGGGAAATCGTCGGAGATCGTCGGCAGCCAATTCGACGGCGGAAACGGCGCGGTGCTTTGTGCGTTGCTGCCTTCGGCAGGGGCCCATGGCCCTGTAATCATATGGATGGCCAGCACTAGCGCAATAGAGTTCAGCGCCACGCCGCCGAAAATCTCATGGACACCGAGCCGCGTCTTGAGAACGCCAACCAGCAGCGCCCACAGCGCGCCGCCTAATGCGCCGAGCAGGACTTGTAACGGGATTTGCAGCACGGTGTACGGCTCTGGCAGGTTGATATACAGCGCCATGCCGCTGCTGAACAGCGCGCCCATCGTGATCTGACCTTCGACACCGATGTTCCACAGTCCGGCGGTGAAGGTAATCACCAGCCCCATCGCGCACAACATCAACGGAATCCAGAAGTTCAGCACTCCGGCGAAACGCTGCGGATCGTTGAACGCGCCCTGCCACACCAACTGAAATACTTCCGTCGGATTGCGCCCGAAAGCCATGACCATCAGCGCGGCCACAGCCAGCGAGATGAGAATTGGAATCACCGTGAAGCCGATTTGTAACCCAATTGAACGGTTCTTCATCGTTATCGGTGCTCCGTGTAGTCGCCGCCGATGAGACGGCCTAACTCGTCGATGCTCGTGGTTGCCGCATCGCTGATCTCCATGACGTGCCCTGCGTAGAACACCAGAATGCGGTCACTGTACGTCACCAGTTCGTCTAAATCGGGCGAACTGAACATGATCGACGTGCCGCTGTCCCGCCGCCCCAAAAGCTGCTGCCATATCCACTGCGCCGAGTCGATGTCTAAGCCGCGAGTCGGCTGTTCGAGTGCCAGCAGCTTGGGTTGGGTCGGCAGAAGCGCCATCAACATACGCTGTTGATTACCGCCGGACAGCGTTTCAATCGGGCTGTTGGGACGCCCGCGCACGTTGTAATGTTGAATCTGCTGTTCAGTGTGCAGTCGGGCGCGCTCCCAATCAATCAGCGCCCCGCTTTCGGTAGCCAGCGCGACGTGTTCGGTCAGCGTCAGCCCTGCGACCAAGCCTTCTTCCAGCCGCCCCGATGCACCAAAAGCGATACCACAGCGCTTGAAATAACGGTACGGCTTGCCCGTCATATCGCGCCCCTCGACGAGGACTCGCCCGCCGTGCGTTTTCGCCAGCCCGACGCAAGCGCGCATGACCAGTTCTTGCCCGCTTCCGTCCAATCCTGCTAGTCCGATAATCTGTCCAGCGTAAACTCGCATCGAGAGGTTATCAATGTGCAAGCGCTTTTCACGCAGCGAAACCCGCTCTAATACCACCACTTCGCGGTCACTGTTGCGCTTCTCTTTGATAGCCTGCTGTTCCTTCGTTTGTACGGTTAGCTCCTCCCCAAACATCATCGCTACCAACTGTTTGGTGGTCGCGGGCATCTGTCGTTCACCGACCACTTTGCCAGCGCGCAGCACCACCACCTCATTGCACAACGCTACCACGTCTTCAAGCTTGTGCGAGACGATCAACACCGTCATGCCGTCATGCTGCGAAATCTCGTGCAGCGCTTCAAATAAGAGTTCTTTCTGCTCCGACGAAATACCCGTCGTCGGCTCATCGAGAATCAGCGTCCG
>JACMMD010000374.1 GCA_014379235.1 Anaerolineae bacterium | reverse complement strand
TCGTCGGCTACTGTGAGCTTCGCCACGGTCTGCGCTCGATCCGGCTGGATCGTGTGCAGTATGTCGAACTGACAGACACCGAGTTCACTCAACCAGAACAGTTCGACATCCTCGCGTATGTCGTGCAAACCGTCGCCAACATCCCGCGCCAATTCCCCTTCGAGATTTTGCTGAAAACCGATCTGGCGACTGCCCAGCGCGAAGTCTTTGACGTACTCGGATTGCTCGAACCCTGCGATGGCGGTGTGCTGTTACGGGGCAGCACGGATGATCTCGATTGGCTGGCGCGGGTGCTGGCCAAATTCTCGTTTGAAAGCGTCATCCACTCGCCGGATGAACTGCGCCCCGCTCTTCTCAGGCTGGCGGACTCGCTGCGGAACATGGCTAACGCAAGATGAGTTATTACCTAGCGCGCATTACCTTCCAGTTTCTTTGACCGTTTGCTCCTTTATGATAGGCTTTTGTCTTTGCTGAAAGCCGCACTCAGGAGAAAATATTTTGCTGCATAAAATCCGTTGGACAGCCCAAAAAATCGCGGCGCGCATCGCTTTGATTCAGCCGATGATCTATCGCCAGCGCGAAGCGTTAGCGCCATTTCGTTATAAGGCGCTTTCCGGCCCCGAAGAAGCCCCGCCGATTGCAGCCGATGTAGACGACAGCGCGTGGGAAGTCGTTCAGTCCGAAAGCTACTGGGGCGGCTGGCGCACGGATTTTATCCTGCGAACCAGCTTTCAAGTTCCAGCATCATTCGACAGCGGCGCTCCGGCTGCGCTTTATCTGCCGCTCGGTGAAGCGCGAGATTTCAGCCACCCCGAATCGCTGGCCTACATCGACGGCCAGCCTTACGCCTCGGCAGACCGTCATCACCGCGAGATCATTTTGCCCGCGCACGTCCGTGATGGTCAGCCGCACCGACTCGCACTGCACGGTTGGACAGGACAAGCCATGCACAGCGATCCCAACGAGCGCTTGTTCATGCGTGAGTGTGCCATCGTGCAGATCGACCAGCCGACACGCGACCTTGTTGCGATGGCGCGGGTGGCGCTCGATGTGACGACACAGCTAAGCGACGATGATCCCGCCAAAGGGCGCATCTTCAACGCGCTCGAAGCGGCGTTCGTAGCGCTGGATACCCGCGACCCGCTCGGCACGGACGCCTTTTATAACAGCGTTCCGGCTGCATTCAACGCGCTGAGAAAAGGCATCGCAACCGCTGGTGAGCCGATGAACGTCGATATTGTGGCGCTCGGTCACGCGCATATCGACGTGGCGTGGCTGTGGACGCTGGCTCAAACGATGCGGAAAACGGGACGCACGTTCAGCAACGTTCTGCGTCTGATGGAACAGTTCCCCGACTTCACCTTTTCGCAGAGCCAGCCGCAGCTTTACCAGTACGCCGAACAGCACTATCCCGAACTGTTCGAGCAGATCAAGGCGCGGGTGGCTGAGGGACGTTGGGAGACGATGGGCGGCACATGGGTCGAGCCGGATTGCAACTGCATCGGCGCGGAGTCGTTGGCGCGGCAGTTCTTGTTGGGGCGCGGCTACTTCCGTAAGCACTTTGGTGACGGTGATACACCTGTGTTATGGCTGCCAGATACCTTCGGCTACAGTTGGGCGCTGCCGCAGTTGATTAAACTAGCGGGCATGAAATACTTCATCACGCACAAGATGAGCTGGAATCAGTATAACCAGATGCCCAATCAGATTTTGTGGTGGCAGGGTCTCGACGGGACGCGGGTGCTGACTCACTTCCTGACCACGCCGTCCGGCTCGGAATATCTGCCGTACTCGACCACGTATAACGGCGAAGTGTCGGCGCTGGAAGTGTTCGGCACATGGCAGAACTTCCGCCAGAAAGAAACCTACAACGAACTGACAACCGTCTACGGTTACGGTGATGGCGGCGGCGGCCCCACCCGCGAAATGCTGGAAAACATCGAGCAGTTGAAATGTCATCCCGGCGCGCCGCGAGTGCGTTCGGGAACGGTGCGCGAGTATATGGAGCGTATCGAGAACGAAGCAGCCGATACGCTGCCGGTGTGGAACGGTGAGTTCTACTTCGAGTACCATCGCGGCACGTACACCAGCCAAGCGCGCAACAAGCGCCACAATCGCAAGAGCGAAGTGCTGCTGCACG
>JACMMD010000373.1 GCA_014379235.1 Anaerolineae bacterium | reverse complement strand
CGTTTTCATACTCAATGGCGGCGCGTCAATCCGACTCCCGGTTGGGTCGGCCCGACACCTCGTTTTGCAGATAGCGTTGAAGCCATGCGCGAAGCGTGGCGCACGCCTAACCTCACGGGCGACAACAACTACGTCATTTTGGATGCTGAAGGTCGTGGGCATTACGTCGGCTGCCATCTGGACATCGACTGTTTTTCACGCCAAGCCAACGACTGGTACGGCGAAGGCGACGACATGATCTTCATCGACGGTGCGCCGTGGCCGGGTTTGCATGGCACGGGCACAGAGGATTATTTCAATACCGCCTTTTGCCCCACACAGGAATATAGTTCGCCCTATCACGGACTCATCCTGTATCAAGGCACGGCGGATGGGCCGTGGCGCGGCAAAAACACGATCTACCGTTACCATATTGAAGACCCGATCTTTTTTGAGCAGTCAATTCGCGTCACCATTGAACACGGCCACGCCAACAAACTTACGAACGATTACGCCTCAACGGCCTACTGGTACCAAGCCGAGCCGCATAAGCCTTTCCCGTCGCTGCTGCCTGTCGAACAACGCTTGCCCCGGTTGTAGGTGGTAATCATGAGAGAAAACTCGCAATCTGAAACACTTTCGCTCAATGGCGAATGGCAGTTCTCGTTAGGAGATCAATCCGGCCCGATCAATGTTCCCGGCGTATGGGAAACACAAGGCTTCCGCGATGATCTTGAAGGCCTGGCCATCTATCGCCGCAGCTTCGACGTTCCTGATAATTGGCAAGATGCGCGCATCTTTCTGCGATTCGGCGCGGTCAGCTATTACATCGAAGCGTTCGTCAACGGTCAGCCCGTCGGCACACATGAGGGCCTATGGACGGCCTTCGAGTTCGATGTAACCGACGCGCTGCATTTTGGGCAGCCCAATGACATCGAACTGCGCGTCATCAAGCCGGGAATAGACGGAGACCGTTTTCCCTATCGTGATGTGTTAGTCGGCTTCATTCCCTATGTGTCGATCACGTTCGGCGGAATCTGGCAAAGCGTCGAACTAGTCGCCATTCGTGATTTGACGTGGCAGAACTTTCACATTGCGGCAGATTGGGCAACGGGCCAAGTTCATCTAGAAGCCAATGTTGCTCCATTGAAGTCGCGGCATTTACGCGCCATCACCGAAATCATCGACCAGCACGGAAATGTTGTTACGAAGGCCGAAAGTGTTCTCACGAACGATGGCGCATTTTCACTGACCCTCAGCATCGAAAACCGCGCCGAGTGGAAACCTGACTCGCCCACAATGTACAGCGTTTCTTTGACGCTCTACGATGAGGATCATAATCGCCTCATCACCGGATTATCCCGCTATTTCGGCTTTCGTAAACTGAGCGCTGACGGCGACCAACTGCTGTTCAACGGTCAGCCTGTGAACCTGCGTGGTATCCTCAGTTGGGGTTGGGATCCAGCTACCCTTGCGCCCATACCAACCGACGACGAAGTGCGCCACGAGTTTAAGCGTATTCGGGCGCTCGGCTTCAACATGGTCAAGCTGTGCCTGTTCGTGCCGACGCGCAACGTGTTCGACATCGCGGACGTAGAAGGCATGTTCCTGTGGCTCGAACTGCCGATGTGGTATCAACGCATGAATGATCATCTCCGTGAACAGTCGGTTATCGAATACACCGACATTCTAGCGGCAGTTCATCACCACCCCTCGATCATCATCTATAGTCTTGGCTGCGAACTCGGCGCGGAAATGGCCGACGCTTCGCTGCTGGAAACGCTCAATAACTTGGCACGCGGCGCGGTCACGGATGCGCTTGTCTGTGATAACAGCGGCTCCGGTGAAGCCTACAAGGGTCTCAGTTTCGATTATGCCGACTTCAACGATTATCACTTTTACTGTGATCTACACTATTTCGTCTCACTGGTTGATCATTTCCGCCGCGATTGGCGCGAACCCCGGCCATGGATTTTTGGCGAGTTCTGCGACTGCGACGACTTCCGCGATGTAGATGAGATCAATGCCGCGAATGGCGGTCAGCGCCCTGCATGGCGTGAGATGATGGGCGCAGGCGCGACACTTGAGCGTTGGGCCGGAATCGAACAAGAGCAGCGCATGGCAGCGCTCAACCTGCCCTTTTCATCGCAGCAGTTAGTCGATATTTCGCACAGACAATCTTTCGTCATGCGGAAAACTGTCCTCGAATACGTGCGCTCACGATCTGGCATGGGTGGCTATGTCATCACCGGATTGCGCGATACGCCGATCAGCACATCAGGCGTATTTGATGATCTGGGACGCGCCAAGTATGATGCCGATGCTTTCCGCGCTTTCAATGCCGATTCGGTACTTATTCTTGAACAAGGCCGCAGCCGTGTCTGGCAAAATGGTGGAGACCGACCCTCACCGGCTGACCGCTTCAATCATATTAGTGGTGGTGACGTTCGCTTTCGCGTCGTGTTATCTCACATTGGAGCGCCGCTTACTGACCAAACACTGCATTGGCAGTTGCGAATGCCTGATGGCTCTATTCACGTCGAAGGTGAGCAGCGCCTTTCCAAGCCGATTCTCCCCGGCAATCCGTCTGAAATCGGCGTAATCGAGTTTGCAATGCTCGATACAACGACGCCTATGCAATGCACGCTGTTGGTAGAGCTAGGCGCTGTTACGTCAAATGCTTGGCCGCTTTGGGTCTATCCGCAGTTAGCAACATGGACTCAACCAGTTTCAATTTACAATCCGTCGGGCAATTTAAGCTGGCTAGAGGGTTTCGTCCCAATGAACTGGCTTTTGAATCCCACCCGTTTAGAGGGCTTATCTCCTATTCTCATCACAAGCGTTATCGACGCAGTTGTGATTGACTATGCGAAGCATGGCGGACGGGTTATGGCTCTTCAATCGGGCAAAGACTCGATAGCAACATCTCCTGTTCCCTTCTGGCGAGAGTCGATTAAGCTGCTTTACGATCACTCCATACTGAATAACTTCCCGCACGACGGTTATGCTGATCTTCAGTTCTACCATTTGGCGACGGATCACGCGCTCGATACTGCCGCGATCCGCAGCAAGTGGACGGAAATCACCGATGTGAAGCCCATCATCCGGCGGCTTGATGCGCGCTTGTTCACAACGCTGGACTATCTGATAGGGTTACAAGTCGGCAATGGAAAAATCATCGCCTCGACACTGCGTTTTAGAGGCGGCGCAGGCGATCAAGTGAACGGACTACAAAACAACGTCGCTGGCGCATATTTACTGCGCCAGATGTTAGACTATTTACAATAATGCTAAGGAAATAGCCCATGAAAGTCTCGCGTGAAGAAATCGAAACTGGTGCGCTCACCACTGAGAATCTTCAATTCGCGCTGCGGGAGATGCAAGACAGCGGCTTTGTTCTGCTTGAACAAGTTCTAGACCGCGCTTATATCAACCAGCTAAATGCCGCGTTTCAAAAGCAGTTCGCGCTGCATATTCAGCAGCCGCCGCTTAAAGATCAAATCGCCAACGGCAGAATCTATGTTGAGATGAGCGCTCCGTTCGAGCCACCCTACTCCGACGAGCAGTTGTGCGCCAACCCGCTCGCCGTTCAAGTGATGGGAGCCGCGATGGGCGAAATCGTCTGCGGCTTCTACAACAGCAACACCGCCATCACTGGAACCGAGATGCAGCAAATCCACATCGACATGAAGCGCCTGTTATTTCCCGGTTTTCCTGTCGTCTTGCCGGCGTGGTCGATGGTTGTGAATATCCCGCTGATCGACTTTACAGAAGAAAATGGCAGCACCGAAGTCTGGCCGGGAACCCATCTTAACAGCGACGATCTGAACTTGGATGCGCGCTATCCATCGCTGCATTCGATTCGCATGAACGCCAGAGTGGGCGATCTCATCATCCGCGATTTGCGCGTCTGGCATCGCGGAATGCCCAACCAGACGACAGCGGTTCGTACCATGCTGGCTATCGTCTACAATCGGCCTTGGCTCAAGCTCACACGCCCGCCGATTCAGATTCCCCGCACCAGTTGGGACAACCTATCCACACACACGCAGGAAATTTTCAAGAACAACGTCATCATCGATTAAACTCGCAAGACATCAGCAGTGTTGCCGCTAAACGAGTTTTCGCCGACTTCAACGTCCGGTTCGCCTTCGAACAAGATGGCGCTTCGGGCGTTGTTCTCGAACTGATTACGGGCGATGCTAGAGTCTCGCACACGGGCGAACCGTGCCCCGTGTCGGTTATTGCGAAACATGTTGCCGCTGACGTGATAGCCGTAGCATATCCCCTCGACAGGTTCGGGCCCCGTGTAGCCATTGAAGCCAATCCCGTTATCGTCAAACACGTTATTTTCTACGTCGAAGTCGTGCGCCACCTGAAAAGTTGGCCAGTATTCCAGTACCGAAATACCCCGCGTCCACAGCCGCATCCCTTCACGGTTACGCAGAAAGCGATTGTTGATAAAGCGAACGTGATGGCCGTGTTCCAGCGCCACGCCAGCGATACGGTTGTCAGCAATCGTGTTGTCCTCGACTAGATTATCCCACGAGAACCCCATCCAAAAACCGTAGTTCGAGCCGCTGCAAATGTTCCGCCGGAAAATATTGCCTTTGCAGAAAGTCGATTCAATCGCATTGTTCGGGCAAAAAGAGCAGTCGTTATCCTCAATCAGGTTATCGTCGCAGCCATTGATGACACCGGGATGTTCATAGCCGACGATGAAAATACCGTCGCCACAGCAGCGAAAACGATTGCGAAGAATTTTGTTGCGGCTGCAGCCGTGAACCATCGCCAACCCCGCCGTATCTGCTTCGACGCGCTCCATGCCATTTTCACGGCGAAAGACGCGGTTGCAAAAATCTGATGTATTATCTTCGATCAAGTTGTCGCTTGAGCCAGCGAGGTAAATTCCCCATCCGCTGTTGAACGACGTGTTGTTGCGCGCCACCGTCACGCGGGAGCAACCGTACATGAGCACACCGTTTTGTTGATGCTGTAGATCATTATCCTCAACCTGAGCT
>JACMMD010000372.1 GCA_014379235.1 Anaerolineae bacterium | reverse complement strand
TATCATAGGCGGCGGGCAAGCCTGTCGCGCCGGCCATGCGGTCAGCGGGGATACGCGCCCATACATTGAATAAGCCTTCATTGGTTTCATAGGGCGGTAGTCCAGTAGATACCAGCGTGGCGAACACAGGCGTATCACCCTCGTAGGCCACTAGAGTTTGCTCGTACAGGTCAACCGCGACCCATTTCGCGCCTTCCGCGATACCTTCGGGGCGCTCGATACGGTGGGCGCGGGCGACGAAACGCTGCTCAACCCACTGGTTGGGGCCGATCATGTACCAGTGCCAACCGTCGGCATCGGTGGCGACGGAGAAGATGTTCACGCGCTCGTAGCGGTCAATCCAGCGCTCGTTTGCCTGATCTCGCGGGCCGCCCGGATAGGCGGAGACGAAAATGCGGCTGAGGTCGAGCACCCATGCAAATGGATATTCCAGCCCATCGCTGATTTCAGCGCCAGTGAAAAATGAAGGCGCCGTCCAACGGGCGATGTCGCGCTGAATCCAGCGCCCACCCTGAATTTGCAGCCAACCATCGACGCTCAAATCAACGGCTGTGATGAAGTTGAAGCCTGCGGGAATCTGGCCGGAAACGCCGCCGCTGGGCGTATCATACGTATTGACCGCATCAGGGCCTACGCGCCAGAAGCTCAGGTTATCAATGGTAGCAGCATCCTGCCGGACATCGGTGACAGGCGGGCGTGGATAGGCCTCGATCATGGCGAGACATTCGGGACTCAACGGGCTACCGTCGGTGTGTGCATAGCAGACCGATGGGTTATAGGTGAGTGTCGGTACGGCATCCTGCGCGGCAACGGGCATCACGACGAGCAGCAGCCCGCATAGGACAACAGCGACTTTTGTAAGGTGCTGGACAATTCGATACATAGGTCTTCCCTCAAACAAAACTCTGACGATCAATCGCAAACCAATTGGAATTTCTTACATGGTATCAATTACGACGGTAACATTCCAGACGTTTTTGGCCACGTAGGGGAAGCGAAGGGCAAAAACGGGAGTAATTGGCTATGCGGGATGTGGTGTTGAAGCGGAAGAACGAGGGTGTGTAGGGGCAAGGCGTGCCTTGCCCCTACCGACGAATCTAGTTACATCGAATCTGCGAGTGCTTGGTCAGCGCCTTCTTGAAGCGTGGCGACTGCATCTTCAACGCTCATGCCGTTGACGGTCACGTTGGCCAGTGCTTCCCCGACCAATGTGCGAACGGCATTGTACGAACTGATATTCGGCGCGGTATAGATGTTCAGATCGGGGTTACTGATGAGCGAGTTCACGGCACCGAAGTTCGGGTTCGCCGCTTCAAAGTCCGCAAGCTGTTCGGATGCCGAGTAGCGAATCGGGAAATACTGGGTCGCCGTTGTCCACTCGACCTGCTGTTCCGCCTGTGCAAAGAACTTGAGGAACAGCCATGCGGCGAGGTTCTGCTCCGGTGTGCCTTGCAGCATAATGATGCTCGGTACGTATACCTGAAGCGCCTGATTGCCCTCTGTCGATGGCGTGGTCGTCAGCGACCAGTCGGCCTCGATGCCTGCTTCATCAAATCCGATGGCGATGAAGGGAGCGCCCGCGCTGCTGCCCAACGCCATCGGGTTCACGCCGAGCGCTAGGTCGTCCGTGTTGCCAAACTGGCTGTCGGGGATATAGGCGCAGCCGGAGTCGTACAGGTCTTTATAGAACTCGAACGTTGCGATCACTTCGGGACTGTTGAAATCATAAGCGCCGTCGTGATAGATTACGCCGCCTCTGCCTGCCACCATCGACTCGAAGTTCGAGGAGTCGGTCTTGATCGGGTAGCCCTGCACGGGCTGAT
>JACMMD010000371.1 GCA_014379235.1 Anaerolineae bacterium | reverse complement strand
GCCGAAGAATACGGCGGCCCGATTTTCGAGGTTGGCTGTGGTTCAGGGCGGGTAATGCTGCACCTCGCGCAGGAAGGCTACGACGTTCACGGCATCGACAACGAGGCGTCGATGCTCGAACGTGGTCGGCGCAGAGTGTCGGGCTTTCCGCATCTGCGCGAACGGCTGACGTTTCTGCACGGCGATGTGCTGACTTATGACCTAAAGGGCAGTTATAAGCTGACGCTGCTCTCGTATAATAGCTTGATGCACTTCCACGAGCAGGAGACGCAGATCGCGCTGTTGAAGCGCCTGCGCGCCTTGACCGACGCTGAAGGTCTGCTGGCGATTGATTTGCCGAATGCGGGCGAAGCGTTCGCCACGCAGGACAGCGATGCTATCGCGCTAGAGCGCACCTTCATCGAGCCGGAAACCGGCCATCTGGTGATGCAGCAGGCATACAGCACGCTTGACCGTGTGGAACAGTTGATGCATGTCACATGGGTTTACGACGAAATCACGGGCGATGGTGTTGTTCAGCGCACGCTCGCGCCTATCATCATGCGCTACTACTTTTATTCGGAACTGTGCCTTTTGTTAGCGGCGGCAGGTTTCAAGGTCGAAGAAGTTTATGGCGATCCCGACCACGGCCCGTTCGAGGATGGCTGCCCGCGCATGATTGTGCTAGCAAAGCCATTAGCCATAAGCGATTAGCTGTTAGATAGGTACGTGTGATGTCTATTAAAAGCATACACGGTGTAGGGGCGACCCAGTGGGTCGCCCGTATATTTTATCCGACTGTAGTATGTGCTGTGCTCCTATTGGCCGGATGCGAGTTCGGGTTTACGCTGCCGACGGCTACGCCGACACACAGCGCCACTGGCCCGACGGTTGCGCCTAGCCCGACGCTGTTTATCCCCACACCCGGCATCGACTCTCCAAACACCATTGGCGACATAGGCCAGAACGATCTCACCGCCGCGTCGCTGCCAAGCCGAAGTGGTTTACCGCCGTTGGCTGTCGGCACAGAATCGGCGGGCAACGTTCAGTCTGTGCAGATCACGGCGGAAGATGGCGCGATGCTGCTAGGCGATCTCTACCAAGACCCGACGCGGGCAGTGCGTTTGCCGGGAATATTGATGCTCGGCCCTAACCGCACCGGCTGGGGGGATTTTCCGGCGCTCCTGCGCGACAGCGGTTTCACGGTGCTGGTGATGGAGATGCGCGACCCGTCAATCATCAATCAGCAAGATTTCGCGGCCATGATGCAAGCCTTGAGCGAAACGGGGTCGGTGAATCCCGGCGCGATTGGGGTCATCGGCGCGGGCGTTGGGGCGGACGCGGCGCTGCTTGGCTGTTCGGCGGATGCCATGTGTGATACGGTGGTGCTGCTCAGTCCGACCAATGGCGATCTGCTGCAAAACGCGCTGCCGACCTATAATCCGCGCCCGTTGATGCTCTCTGCCAGCCGCGATGATGCCGCCGCGTTTGCGGTGGTTAGCACATTGGGCGAGGCGGCAGCGGGAGAGATTTTGCTGCAACCCTTCGACAGTGCAGGACGCGGCGCGGACATCCTGCGTAATCGCGCTGACTTTGGCGAACTGGTAATCGCGTGGTTCACGCGGCATTTGCTTGGCACATAGTCACTGGCAAGCTATATTCCATTTGAACTAAAGGCTGGTCTATCTAAAACGAGGACATAAACGATGAGAATTCGGGTGAAGTTTCTTGTATTCGTGCTGACGCTAGTCGCTTTGTTGAGCGTCGTCGGGGGCAGTTTCGCACAGGAATTGGCGATGAACGAAAGCGTCATTACGCTCGATAACGGCGTGGTTGGCACACTGATAATACCGGAAGTCGAAGGGGCCATGCCAGCGGTGTTGATGCTGCACGGCTTCGCCAGCAGCCG
>JACMMD010000370.1 GCA_014379235.1 Anaerolineae bacterium | reverse complement strand
TCGCGCTCGAACTTAAGGTAAAACGCCATGTGGTTGATGCCCGCGCACACATAATTGATGTCATCAAACGGAACGCCGATATCCCGCGAAAGCTGTTCCGCCGTTCCCTGAACGCTGTGGCATAGCCCGACGGTCTTGATCGTGCTGGCGCGGCTGACCGCCCAACACAGCATCGCCATCGGGTTGACGTAATTGAGGAACGTCACATCGGGGCAAACTTCTTCCATGTCCCGCGTCATTTCCAGCAGTTTCGGGATCGTCCGCAGCCCGCGCATGATGCCGCCGATGCCCAGCGTATCCGCGATAGTCTGGCGCAGTCCGTACTTTTTGGGGATCTCGAAATCGACCACTGTGCCCGGTTTATAGCCCGCGATCTGAAACATGCTGATGGCGTAATCCGCGCCGTCCAGCGCTTCGCGGCGGTCAGTCGTGGACGTGATCGTCGGACTGACACCGATAGCTTCGGCTAATTTTCGGGCGACGACTTCGGACGTGGACAGCCGTTCGTTGTCGATGTCGTGCAGAGCGATGGTTGAATCGGCCAGCTCAGGAAAGCTCAGAATGTCGCCAAGCAGATTCTTGGCAAACACGGTGCTGCCCGCGCCGATAAATGCAATCTTAGGCATGAAAAGTTCCTTGTGGATGTGATTAATGGGTACGGGCAAGACATGTCTTGCCCCTACAAATATCGCCCTATTGTAGCCAGCAACGCCGCCGAAAACATCCTTCGGTTTGCCAAACCGCCGCACATGATTTATCTTTCAACTGCCAATAATAAAAGATCAAAAGTATTTCTCTGTATCCCTTGTCTCTCTGTACCTCTGTGATAAGTTCTTATCTTTGATTTTGTATTTGCTGACTGCTGAAGGCTGACAAGCTGACAGCTATCTGAGGAGCTACTTTGCGTACTATCGTCCCCTTCAACGACAACTGGCTCTACACCTCTGCCGACGTTGATCACAACGCGCCCGACTCGGCGTTCGAGCGCGTGGCGCTGCCGCACACCAACATCGTGCTGCCGCATCACAACTTCGACAACATGGAATATCAATTCGTCTCGACCTACCGCAAGCGCTTTCGCCTACCGGAAGCGCGAGATGGTCGGCGCGTGTTCATCGACTTTGAAGGCGCGATGACCGCTACCACCGCCTATCTAAACGGACACAAGTTGGGCGATCACGGCGGTGGCTACGTGCCGTTCTCGTTCGACATCACCGATTACCTGATCGACAACGCCGAAAACGTGTTGTCTGTGCGCCTCGATTCGACTGAGCGCGGTGACATCCCCCCCTACGGCGGCATCGTCGATTACCTGACGTTCGGCGGCATCTACCGCGAAGTCTCGCTGCGCTATGTCGAGCCCTTGTATGTGGCCGATGTGTTCGTGAAAACCTTCGACGTGCTCACCGATAAGGCCCGCCTCGAGTTCGATATTCTGCTGCGAAACGTCAGCAATGCGCCGCGAACCGTATCACTGCAAGTCACCTTCGCCGCAGAGGAAGCATCACGAATGATCGAGTCCGAGTGGCTCACTGTCAGCGTACCGCCCGGCGGCGAAGTGCTGCACACCTACGAAAAGTCGCTGCGAATCTTCAAGCGCTGGACTCTGGATGACCCCATCTTGTACGGTTGGGAAGTCGATCTCGTCAAAGAGGGCGGCAGTTGGATAGATGGCAAGCTCGATAACGTCATGGGTTCGTTCGGTTTCCGCGAGGCGCGCTTCACGGATACAGGCTTCTACCTCAACGGCCAACATCTCAAGCTGATGGGCCTCAACCGCCACCAGACCTATCCCTTTATCGGCGGTGCTGCTCCGGCGCGCTTGCAGCGCAAAGACGCCGACATCATCAAGTACGAGCTTGGCTGCAACATCGTCCGCACGTCGCATTATCCGCAGTCCAAGCACTTTATCGAGCGCTGCGACGAGATCGGCCTGCTGGTATTCGAAGAAATTCCCGGCTGGCAGCATGTTGGCGACGAGGATTGGCAAGCGCTCAACCTGCGCGACCTCGAAGCGATGATCGTGCGAGACCGCAATCACCCCTCGATTGTGATCTGGGGCGTGCGCGTCAACGAGTCGATGGACAACGACGTGCTGTATGCCAAAACCAACGCCTTCGCCCATAAGCTCGACCCCACGCGGCAAACGGGCGGTGTGCGCTTTTTTCAGGAAAGCTCGTTTCTTGAGGACGTGTTCACCTTCAACGACTTCTCCAACGACGTGCAAGACCCCTTGCACACGCCGCACCTCATCACCGAGTTCAACGGCCACATGTTCTCGACGAAAACGTGGGATCAAGAAGAACGGGCCATGGAACACGCGCTGCGCCACGCCCGCATTCAGGATAAGCAGATGGGCCACCCGCAAATCTCCGGCGCAATCGGCTGGTGCGCCTTCGATTACAACACCCACCGCGAGTTCGGTTCGGGCGATAGGGTGTGCTATCACGGCGTTATGGATACGTTCCGCCTGCCGAAGTTCGCCGCTTACGTCTACGAGAGCCAGCAGTCGCCCGACGTGCGCCCGATCTTGCGCGCCGTAACCTACTGGACACGCGGAGATCGCAGTGTCGGCGGCGCTGACCCGCTGTGGGTGTTCACCAACTGCGAAGAAGTCGAGATGTTCGTCGGCAAGGAGCGCTTCGGACGATTCACGCCAGACCGCGAAACCTTCCCCAATCTCCCTTATGCGCCAGTTCAAATCAAGGGCTTCGACGCGCCCGCCATGTGGAGTCGCCCCTATGGGGAACTGCGATTGGTGGGCTACATCGGTGGCGAAGCCGTGACCGAACTGCAAATGGGCACGGAAGGCTTTCCTATCGCGCTCACGCTTGAGGCCGACGACGATGAACTCAACGTCGAGAGCGCCGAAGGCACCGACATGACGCGCTTAGTGTTCAAGCTGGTCGATAAGTTCGGCAACCGACTGCCCTACACCAATCAAGTTGTCTCGTTTGAGATCGACGGGCCGGGCGAACTCATCGGCGAAAACCCATTCGCCATCATGGGCGGTCAGGCCGCGCTCTACCTCAAATCCACCCGCGAAGCAGGTACGGTCACTGTCACCGCATCGACGCCGCGCCTGCCAACCGTCTCGGTGACGGTGACGATCAGCTAAAGCTATTTCGGCGGGTGGTTTCCTGACGTAATCCAGTTGCGCCTCGCCTTAACGAGGCGCTCTTGATTCATCTTGAGGCGAACAATTGTCACTCTGCCAGTAGGTGTTTTACCGTGCAGCCTTAGTCCGTCCTCGATCCATTCAAAATGTTCATTCCATTTTTCGATACGCGGGTTGAAGAACGGAGAAACTTCACCCGTTTCGGAGTCGCGGGCAGAGGTAGCAACGGCTTTACTGAGATTGCAGCTTGAACATGATAGGCACAGATTATCAAGATGGTTGCTGCCATTTGGAAGAATATGTTCGATGTGCATTGCCTGACCAGTGTTGTAATCACATGACTGGCAATACTCGCAGCAGCCATCAGCGCGTTCATAGACAAGCCGCTTTGTCGCAGCCCATGACAACTTACTCATGAACCATGAGTTCTTCCCGTGTGACCTTATACCCGCGCTTCGTCAGCAGCGCCATCGCCTCTGATTTGACAACCATCAAGCGTTGACCACGTTCAACCAGTTTCTCAAGTTCAGCGAATTCTTCTGGCGTGATCGTCCCTGACGAATTCTTGTCCATCAAGTCCTGCATCTGATTTTGCACGTCGTCGGGCATACGTTCACGAGCAATTGACCACAGTGAGTTATCTGAAAGATGATTGAAGGCTTGGAGTTCGGTTTCTTCGTCCGCCGCTTCGGTCATCGTTCGTATGGAATCGATCATCACCTGTTCGACAGGCTGCGAGTTTTCTTCCGCAAATCGTTGAGCGCTAACGTAAACATCTTCCGGTACGGTCAGCATGTAGTCACTCATCGTTACCGCCTCTGACTTATCACCTAACGATTCAACATTAGTATATAAACATCCGCGCGAAAAAGTAACTCACGATTCACGAGTGTTTCATAGATACCGTCTGACCTTTAATGCCCCCATCCGCGTTCGCCAAGCAAAGCCATCGCCTCTGACTTGCGAACCATCAGCTTTTGTCCGCGTTCTACAAGTTTTTCAAGTTCGTTGTATTCCTGTGGCGTGATCGTCCCCAACGAATTTTTATCCATCAGCACTTCCATCCGGTAACTGAGATCGCCTGCCATGCGTTCCTGTGAAAGTGTCCACAGCGCGTCATCCGACAGATATTCAAGCGCACGGAGTTCAGCGTCTTCATCAGGCGGCAATGGCGGCACAAGTGGGGAAAGTGTTCGTAAATAGTCGATCAACACCTGCTCAACAGGCTGCGATGTTTCCTCCGCGATCTGTTTTGCGCGGGTAAAGACTTCTTCCGGTATAGTCAGCCTGTAATCGCTCATACCTAAAACCTTTAAGGCTGTTCAGCCAGAACGTTAATCGCTAACCACATGCCGAGCGTAAACAGCATAAAGTATATTAGCAGGGATGCGAAAAAATAACGGACTATCTGCATCTTATAATGCCTTCGCCAGCGAATGATTCCCACGATCAGCGTTGTGACGACAGTCAGAAACAAGATTGGCGCGGTACAAACGTACACAACCGATTGAAGCGCAGCATCGAGGTTTTGAAGCATGAATTTCAACCCCCGCTCTTAATTCCCTGTGCCACTTGTCCCTCTGTATCTCTGTGTTAGGCTGTTCCACTTGGCGGCGCAGTCGAATGCCGCACAATCAGCGTCGTTTCCAGCATCACGCTCTCGACGCTGGCTTCCTCTTCCTGCATTTGACGCAGCATAAGCGTCGCCGCCGTCTCCCCCATCTGATACGTCGGCTGCGCGACAGTCGTCAGCGCCGGAATGCTGTACTCCGAAAGCGGCGTGCCATCGAAGCCCATCACCGACAAATCATCCGGCAGCGATAAGCCGAGTTCGGCGGCGGCGCGCATCGCTCCCATGGCCATCACGTCGGTCAGCGCAAAAATCGCCGTCGGGCGCGGAGTTTGCCGCAGCAGTTCCATCGCGGCAGTATAGCCCGCCTCAAACTGATGACTCGTGCCTGCTATAAATAGCGCTCCGTTGTAGGCAATGCCGGACTCATCCAGCGCTTCCCGAACACCGCGCACCCGCTGGGCCATCGCTTCGCTGCTCAACGGCGTATGAATCACACCAATGCGCTCATGACCCAATTCGATCAGATGCGTTGCCCCTTCATAACCGCCCTGCTGATTGTCGCTCAACACACGGTTGATCGTCAGTTCGGGGATGTCGCGGTCAACCAGCACCATCGGCACATTCTGTTCCAACAGGCGCTGCACGCTGTCGGTGCTGTGGCTGGTGGGCACGAGGATCACGCCGTCCACGCGCTGGCGCAGCAGCATTTCCACATAGGCGACCTCTTTGCTCTGGCTCTCTTCGGCGCTGCAAATCAGGGCGCGGTAATCGCTGGCGAATAAGGTCTGTTCGATGGCGTAGGCGAGGGCACTGAAAAAAGGTTGGTCAAGCTGTGGAATAAGCACCCCGACGGTTTGCGTCTCCTGCCGACGCAGACCACGCGCTAAGGCGCTTGGGCGATAGTGCAGGGTTTTCATTGCCTCAACGACGCGCTCCTGTAAGTCGAGGCTGACGTAACCCGTTTTGTTGATGACTCTAGAGACTGTTGCGACTGATACTCCCGCATGATCCGCGACTTCTTTAATCGTCGCCATCACTAAACTCCATGTAAAAATAAGTTAAGTAGGTAGAAAATTTCACATTAACGTAATTGCAATCTGTAATCGTTTACCCATTGTAGCACGATGTTATAGAGTGACAACTTTATCGATCACGGTGAACAAGAGTCTGTGCGGGTGACAGAGACTACCCTACGCGATTGGAAGAATGCGAACGCCCTACGATTGGTCAACGCTAGGTTTGCGCTTAATTTATTCTTCCAAAACAGGTGTTAGAGTAGCAAAAAAGGAGATTCGCATGAAATTCAACAGCCAAGAAAAACATTTGAGCCGTGTTCGCGTACTGCAACCGTTGGCAGCCACCGTTCTCGTTGGTGTTTTGCTGCTCGTCGTGGGTTTAACACTCGCCGTACAGGCAGATAGCGTGTCGCCTGTTACAGAAACGCTCGATGTCCCCTTCACAGGTTATACACCCATGATGACGGCGGGGGATTATAGCGGTGAAGTGCTTGTCATCGTCAGTGGAACGGGGCAAGCGAGCGGTGTTGATTATACCGATGCCTTTTACCGCTTTACTGGTGGTGACGTTCTGTTAGAAATTCCTGTGGAAGCAAACGAGTTCGGCTTGGAAATTGACGGCAATCTTGCGCCTGAAGCGCTAGGATTTACACCCAAGTACGCTTCAGATCATGTGTATGTTTTTACCTATGACGTGGGTAACGAACCGCGCCCCATCGGTTTCCGCATTGCCGAAGGTGCATTGGCAGATAACACAGGTGCCTTTGTCGTTCGCATTGTGCCATCGCATTAAATTGTTGCCTGTATTCACATCAGTTACAAATATGCAGAGGCGCAGAGAACGAATGTACTCTGCGCCTCTGTAGCCCTGCATCGCTGCGTCAAATCTCTACATCGCTTGCCGCGTATATTCCAGCGTCCAGATCACGTTCCACGTATCGCCGCCGTCCGTCGTGCGTTCCAGGCGCCACGAGAAGCGATCTGCTTCGATGTCGAAGAATACTTCACGGATGCCGATGTCTTGACCGGGGCCGCCCTCGTCTTGAGGCACGAAGCTCTGATTGCTGATGCCGGTGAATTCATTGGTGTCAGCG
>JACMMD010000369.1 GCA_014379235.1 Anaerolineae bacterium | reverse complement strand
GTAGATCACCGTCAGCGTGACGATGATGATGAAGATCGTCACGCCAATCGCTGAGGCATAACCAAGCTGCTGATTTTGTACCAGCGTTTCATAGTTATACGTGGCCATCGAAAGTTTCTGGCGCTGTAAGAGGACGTTGAACACGTCGAATACACGTACCGCGTCGAGTGTGCGGAACACCAGCGCGACGGCAATCGTCGGGCGCAGCAGGGGAATGGTGATCTGGAAGAACTGGCGAACTTTACTCGCGCCGTCCACGTCGGCGGCTTCATACAAATCGCCGGAGATCGTCTGCAAACCGGCCAGCAAAATCAGCGCCATGAACGGCGTTGTCTTCCACACGTCGATGGCCACCAACGACCAGAGCTGCGTATCGGGATTCGCCAACCACGCTTGCGGCGAGTCGATTAACCCCGTTCCAGTGAGAAAAGCGTTGATGACGCCCGATTGATTGTCGCGTAACATGACCTGCCACAAGCGCGCTGAAACCACTGTCGGGATGGCCCACGGCACCAGCATCGCGGCGCGCAGCAGACCGCGTCCGGGAAACCGGGAGTTCACCACAATTGCAATAAACAGTCCGACGATCAACTCGATAATCACCGAAAAGAACGAGAACACCAGCGTGTTGCCGATGGAGTCCATGAAGTCACGGTCACGCGCACTGAATGCATACTGTGTGCCGAACAGGTTGAACGATGACACTTCACGGAAGCCCTGTCCGCGATAGAGATCGTCGCCGATCACGTCACGTACCGATTGATACTGGACTTCCGTCGTACCATCCTCGTTGGTCTCGATCACACATGCACCGGAGTCGTCAGTTTCGCAGGGCAGCGCGTCTAAGCGCACACCCAATAGTTGAGCATAGTTGCTAAAGCCGACGAACTGAACTTCTTCTTCGGTTTGCGCCGTGCCGAATTCGGCGTCCGTCAGGCTGGCGATGAAGGTCTGCTCCAGCGGACGTGCCGCGACCACGATCAAAATAGCGACTGTAGGGATGAGCAAATTCCATGCCGTGCGGGTGCTGGCCGCGCTCAACTGCTGTTCGCCGCCGAACTCGCTTAAGTTTTTGCGAAGCCAGTACAGGGCAAAAACGAACAGCGCTTCGATGATGATCCACGGCAGCGCCCAACTAATGCCGCGCAAAAAGCTGCCGTCTTCGTCGGCTATACCGGCGGTAATCGATTGCAGAATGACGACAGCGACACCGATGCTCAACCACAGCAAAATCGTCTGCGCCCATTGGGCCGCTTCCGCGTTCCACTGCCGCAGCCGCAGCCCCAAACGGAAGATGAACGCGCCCAGACCAATGGCCAGCAGTGGGATAATGATGCCGAAGCTGTCGAGGAAAGCGAGTATAGTCGTGCCCGCGCCAAGGCCGCTTTGGGTGGCCGCGATGATGCGAGTGTCACGGTTGATGCTGATGAACAGCCACGCGAACGCCCCAAGACCGATAACAATAAAAATACCACTGATAAACTCAATCGAGAAAACGTCTGCCTGACTAGGCGCTGAACCGCCCACTTGATCTCGCTTGGGTTTTCCGTTAGTAAGCATAACTTTCCCCCCAAAAAATTCTATTCGCCCAATTTGTTTGTATTCGTGTAGGGGCGTTCAATTGAACGCCCCTACACGAGAATTATATCTGGTGCGACGGTTGTCGCGTGTTGTTACGTCGGCTTTGTGTAGGGGCGCTTCGCGAAGCGCCCCTACCACATGGTTTACTACATGTCTGCCAGCAAATCTTCCAGATCGATTTCGAGTTCTTCCATCGCCTCATCTGCATCCGCTTCACCCGTGAGGACGGAGTGAACCGCGCCAGAGAACAGCGCCGAAGCGTCGTTATAGCTTGCGCCTGTGGCGACTGACGGACGAGCGACTGCGGTTTCCAGAATGGGGCCGAGGCGGGCCATCAGCGGGTTCGCCATGATGTCTTCGTCTTCATAGACCGACGGCATGGTAGGCGGGTTGCCCTGTGCGCTGAGTGCGCGTTCCTTAAGGTTTTCCGACGAGGCGAGGAAGCGCGTAAACGCTACCGACGCTTCGATGTTGTCCGAATACTGCGACACGGCCAACTGCCAACCGCCAAGGCAAGCAGCGCGGCGCTCCGCACCCATCGGTAGGGGAACCCATTCGAAGTTACCGGCTACCGCAGAGTCTTCCGCGTTGCCAAGATTGTAAGCATACGGCCAGTTACGCATGAACGCAGCGTTCCCCGCTTGGAACACGGCGCGGGATTCTTCTTCTTGGTAGGTGGTCACGCCTTCGGGGCTGATCGTGCCGACCCAGCCAGCCGCACGTTCAATCGCGGCAATGGCGGCGTCATTGTTC
>JACMMD010000368.1 GCA_014379235.1 Anaerolineae bacterium | reverse complement strand
GCCCTTCGATTTGCAGCGCTTCGGGGTTCGGGAAAGTCACCGTACTGACTTCGAGCGTGTCGAGGTCGATGATGCGAATAGCGTGATTATTGGTATCGGCCACGTACAGCAGACCGTTGGCGTAGTCGATACCGCCGGGTTCATCGAACTGAGCGAAGTCCGCGCCACCATCAAGATAACCGCCGACGCCGCCCTCACCAAGCGCGGTTTCAATGGTCATGGTCTCAGGGTCGAGGCGTTTGATTTTGCTGTTATAGGTATCGGCCACATACAGCGTGCCATCTTCGACACCGACCACGCCAAGCGCGTGCTGCAAACGCGAGATGCCCGTTTCGCCATCGACATCGCCAAACTGGAACAGGTTATTTTGCGCTGGCCCGGCCAGCGTGACTACTTCATCTGCTTCGAGGTCGGCGGCGCGAACGCTGCTCGATTCGCTGTCGGCAATGTAGAGTATGTTATCGCTCAAGTAGAGGCCGCTGGGCTGCGCTAGTTCTGCGCGCCGGAACTCGCCGCCGCGTAAGCCTTCGATGCCGCTGCCGATGAACGGCCCAAGCGTTCCCGCGCTCAAATCCATCGACCAGATTTGATGCGTCCCGGCCATAGCGATATACAGGATGTTCTCGTCCTCGCCCATTTCGACATCCCACGGGCTGCGGAGCGTGGTTTCCAGCGCGGGCAGTTCTTCATCGAAAGGCACGAACGTGCGCCCCATGATGCCCGTTCCGGCAATAGTCGTCACCGTTTGCTCGGCCAGATCGACGGCGCGGATGACATGGTTATTCACGTCCGCGATGTACAGCGTGTTGCCATCGGGCGAGAGCGTCATGCCCTGCGGCGTATCAAACTGCGCCGTGTCATAGTCGCCATCCTCGTAGCCCTGTGCGCCGCTGCCGATGGTATCCAGCACTTCGAACGTGTTCAGGTCAGCGATGATATAGCGGTTGTTGCTGCTGTCCGCGATGAACAGGCGGCTGCCGTCGGTGTCCGCCAGCACCATACCGGGGAAGCGCAGCGCCGTACTCGGCAGGCCCGCGCCTTCCAGCGACAGTTCCACAGGCTCGCGGTTGATTTCACCGCTGGCGTCAAAGTATTCAACCATGCCGCCGATCACGCGGTCAAACGCCTCGAACGGCACTTCTCCGGGCTGAACCGCGAGGATGTTGCCGCGTGGGTCGATCAGCGCGAACGTGGGCCATGCGTTTACGCCATAGGGGCCGAACGTGTCCCACACGGCGAAATCGCTGTCATTGATGACCGGATGATGGAGATCATAGCGCTGGACGATCTGGCGAATGTTGGTGGTTTCGCCTTCGTTCTCGAACTTGGCCGAATGGACGCCGATGACCACCAGTTCGTCGGCGTACTTTTCTTCAAGCTGCGCCAGAATCGGAATCATGTGGATACAGTTGATGCAGCCATATGTCCAAAAGTCCAGCAGAACGACCTTGCCACGCAGGTCTTCCAACGTCAGCGGGGCATCCACGTTGATCCAGTCCACGCCCGTCGGGAAATCCGGCGAGGGGACAGCGCCGACAAAGCGCTCATCCGGTTGAGAGTCTGTAACCGCCGCTGGTTCTTCGGTGGCGTCGTCTTGTGCTAGCGCGAATGTTGTGCTTAATACGAGCAGCGCCAATAGGATGCCGATGAATCGTTTCAACTTGTGCATAGGAAAAATACCTTCGCTGTAAAAAGGGTTTACGATCTATTCCATTGAAGCCGGAATACATTACGAAATTAGCACAGCGGCATAAAGGCCGCATGAGAGGAGCAGCGCTACTCAGGGGATATAGCGCCGCACGCGCACGACCTGAACGCGCATTTCCAGCCGAATATGTTCGGGGTTGGGCGTGAAAGCCGCTTCGATAGGCGAGGGTTGGGGTTTAGCGATTGGCTGTGGCGTTGGGGCTACGAGCGTTTCTCGCGTTTTGAAAGCGCGGCTCAAGCGTTGAGCGGTTTGCAGCGCCAGCGCAACCACGCCAACGATCATCACAGCGACGGCTACACTTTGCTGTATGCGCGGCGAAATCGCCAGCGCTGACGGTGGGCGCGTGGCGGGAAGGTTCGGTTTATAGGGGACAATGGCTCTATTCATCAAAACACTCGTTTCGATTCAGTATCGTTTTTTGTGGGATATTTTGATTATATCGCAGCTTCTCATTACTCGAATGATAAGGTCATTGTTGAGTGCTCAATCATTAGCCTCGCGCAGCGCACATCTAGGGTGTGCTGATTGGCTGCCAACTGCCCGGACTGGCATTGACCTGCAAGTCGGTCAGGATGTGCGCTTCGCCACCATCAACGCCGATAACCGCTACATGACCGCTTGAACGGGTCCCGGAGCGATACGCCAGCCAGTCCCCATCCGGCGACCACGATGCCGCCCAATCATAGGTCGAACTACCCGTCAACGGGCGCGGGTCGCTGCCATCCACGTTCATTATATAGATGTCCGGTGTACCGTCACGGTCAGAGGTGAACGCAATTTGCTCTCCATCCGCCGACCAATCAGGGTTGGTGTCATTGGCGAGATCATCTGTCAAGCGGCGGAGATTGTGTCCATCTGCATCCATCACGTAGATTTCGGGGTTGCTATCGCGGTTCGAAACGAAGGTAAACTGCTCTCCATCCGGCGACCATACAAAGCTAAAATCCATACCGGGTATGGGCGACAGTAGGCGCAGATTTTCTCCGTTCACGTCGATGAGATAACTGCTGGTCGAAGCATCGCGGTCAGAGGTGAAACTGAGCCATTCACCATCCGGTGACCAATCCGTGATTTCGTCTAACGCGGGATTATCCGTCAGCCGACGAACGGCACTACCGTCAGCGTTCATGATGTAAATTTCGAAGTTGCCATCCCGATCTGAGATAAAGGCGATCTCGTCACCACCCGGCGAGAAAACCGGGATGTATTCGTTGGCATCGCTGTTTGTCAGGTTGAGGACATTTTTGCCATCACTGTCCATCACAAAGATGTCGGCATTGCTATCGTGTTCACCGACGAACGCGATTCGCAGGAGGGCGTTATCTTGAGCTGAGGCGGAGAGCACGAGCAGAAAACACAGGCATAGCAGAGACAAGCGTTTCATGGTGACGTTCCGTTTATAATAAATGCTCCCCGCCTGTAACGTGAATCACCGTCCCCGTGAGGAAGTCTTCGCTGACCAGATAGGCCACTGCTCGCGCCACATCATCGCCCGAACCAGCGCGTTTGAGCGGCGCTCTGGCCGTGATCTTGGCCCAATCGTCGTTGCTCATGGTCTGCGGTTTCATCACCGGGCCGGGAATAACCACGTTCACGCGGATGTCCGGCGCAAGGTTGAGCGCGCTGTTCATCGACAGCGAGTACAGCCCCGCTTTGCTGACGCTGTGATGCGGCCTATCATGCCACGGCTCAAGCGAACCTTTATCGCAGATGTTGACAATCGCGCCGCCGGATGGGTCATTCTCGCGCATCAGCCGCGCTGCCTGCTGCGTACACAGAAACGGGCCGCTCAGGTTGATGTCGAGCGTTTCCTGCCAATCTTCGAGCGACAGGTCAGCGATATTACCTTTCCCGAAATTCGACGCGCTGTTGACGAGGATGTTCAGCCGTCCGAAATGTTCGCGCACAGCGGCGAAAATCGTCTCGACACCTTCGGGAGTGCCCACGTTGGCTTGAACTGAAAAAGCTTCAACGCCATGCGATTTGATCTCACGCAGAGTTTCCGTCGCCTCGTCGCCTGAGCCGTTGTAATGCACCATGATATGCACACCGTTACGGGCCAGCTCCAACGCAATCGCCTTGCCCACGCGATGCGCCGAGCCAGTTACCAGCGCCACTTGATCGGTTAAGTTGATTTTCATCATGTTTATCAACCGCGCCCTGTTACGCTGACCAGATTGCGGAACACTTTTTCAACCGGGATGCACACTTCCGGCAGCAAGCGCGACAGGGCCATTTCACCGACACCGTAGATACCCGCTTCGGCATAGCCCGTGTCACTGTTCGCGGCATCGAGTTCGTAGACAGTGAGTGTGTGTGCTTCGGCATCAGCCAGCCAATATTCGAGCACGTTGGCTGAGGCATAAGCCAACATGCGCTGCTGGCAAAAGTCTGCATTTCGCGCCGCCGCGCATGGCGATTCGACCTCGACGACCAGATCAGGCCCGCCCAAAATCCAACGCGGGCCAAGAATGTCCCGACGTGCATGGCTGATGAACAGGATGTCGGGCTGCACGACCCACTCTACGGACAGCACCACTTCCGATGGGCCGTAGAGCAGTTCACCCAAGACTTCATCAATGTCGTAAGCCAGAAATAGCTTGAACAGCCGCTTGACCAACAGCCGATCTTCAAGCGTGTGCGCCGAGGTCATGACTAGCGTGCCGTTCCACAGCTCGTAACGCTTCGAGCCATGATAGGCGGTCATATCGTGGTACGTCCACTGGCTGCTGTCTTGCCCGGTATTGAGCGTGTCTGTCATGGTTGCCCCTCCGTAAAACTGTGCGTTTATTCTACCGCATTTAAGGAGATGGTCTACGCGAAGGACTTAGCGACCTTGACTTAGCTCACATTTGAGAATATGATAAATCTATATATGACTAGTCTTATATGAGATATGTCTAACTAGGAGAACGCACAATGAACGATAAATCGCGCCGACAAGCAGGTATTCTGTTGATCGTCATGCCCGCTGTCCTTTACGGCGGCGTCAGCATTTTGACCCTGCTTATCAACGACCCGACCTATATGGAAAATCCGCTGCGGCAAAATTTGTGGCGCGCTGGCCACGCTCATGCGGGGGTGCTGCTGCTGTTATCGTTGATCTTGCTGCGCTATGTTGACGAGGCAAATCTATCGGAACGGCTCAAGGCGTTCGTGCGAACCTCTATCCCCACGACAGCGATTCTCATCCCGGCGGCGTTCTTCTTGTCGGTACTGAGTCCCGACGCTACGCAGCCGAATGCCTTGATCTACTTGGCATATGTCGGCGCGGTGCTGCTGGCCGCAGGTGTGTTGACGCTTGGCATCGGTCTCATTCGCGCCGAAAAAGTTAATGGTGCGCCAACTGCTGCTTGATAACCGCCCGCGCCTCGTCAAGCGTATCCACGAACCAGAACTCTTTAATCAGCTCATAGTACGATTTGTTCAGCGCCGCGAACAATGCCGCGATCAGCGCAGGTACACCGACCAGTAATTTGATGCCTTCGTTCGGATGCGAGATGTTAATCAACTTGCGAAGGTTGGCGAGCGCACCCGGCGGGACATAG
>JACMMD010000367.1 GCA_014379235.1 Anaerolineae bacterium | reverse complement strand
GTAGTTCATGGTTCAACGATTGTAGCGCAGCATAGCGCTCATCATTTTCCGGCACATAAACCGTTTGATCCGCTTCCCAATCCGCCCATCGCGGGGCTGGCAGTGGATAGCCTACTGGCTTCGGTATCGCCCTTACTTTATCGGGTAGGCTGCTCTCGTTGACACGCACCGCTGATAGGTACGTGCCTGATCGCGCTCTATCAATTGCAAACTGCATCTCGTTCCAGAATTCGAGCGTGTTCTTGCTCTCACGATGAAGGTACGAATGGAACAAATAGCCCGAATATTTACCGTTTCGAACGGCAAAAACATAATCTCGCCACAGTTTCAATTGTGCAGGAACTTCCTCGGGTAAGTAGGTTCGATAGGTAGCGATTCTCATCGGCTCAGGAAAGAGATAATTACGGCCAATCACCGATGCGCGATGAATAAAAGCGGGTGGGCCACTCTTCCTATGGACATCCTCTGCTAGAAAAATGAGCAATTCTCGTAACCGCTGCGATGCTGCTGAATAGCGCTCAAATGCCGCCCGTTGCTGATCTTCATCAGCTAACATATCACTTACGAAAAGATGCAGATCGTCTAGAAAACCGTCGCCCCATTGGCGGTAAGAGAGCGCCTGTTCCGCGATAAGCTGTTTGATCTCTGCCAGATTTTGTGGCGGCACACGCATCCAGCGCCAATCTTCACCCATATTGAACTGCCTCGCTCAAACAAGAACGCCAAGCAGATTATAACCGCTTGGCGTTCTTGGTGACTTGGCGGTTCAAATCTGTCTTAGGGCCGCGCCGGACTGCCATCGGGCAGCCGCGTTTGCGTCCAGTCGACGATATTGTTGTCGCACGGATATTTCGCCGCGAGTTCTTCGTTGATGTCGATGCCGAAACCCGGCTTGTCGTTGGGATACATATAGCCGCCGCGAACTTCGGGCGTACCGGGGAACACCTCGTATACCAACTCAGGGAAGCGGCACCATTCCTGAATGCCGAAATTCGGGGCCCACAGGTCGAGATGCAGATTGGCAGCGTGACCCACTGGCGACGTATCGCCCGGCCCGTGCCACGCGGTACGCACGCCGAATGTCTGCGCCAGAATAGCCGCGTTGCGCGCTGGCGTGAAGCCGCCCATCGCGCTGATGTGCATACGGATGAAGTCGATCAAGCGCTGCTCGACCAACGTGCGCCATTCGAGCGGATGCACGAACAATTCGCCCATCGCCAGCGGCGTCGCACACTGGGCGCGAATCTGCGCGAACCATGCGATGTCTTCGGGCGCGAGTGCATCTTCCAGAAAGAACAAATTGAACTGCTCGACGGCTTTGGCGAAATTGACGGCATCAATCGGCGCGAGGCGTTCGTGAATATCGTGCAGCAGTTCGATCTCGTCACCGAGCGTCACGCGCACATGTTCGATCATCTTGAGCATGTTTCGCATGTAAGCGCGGGGGTCGTAATACGCACCTTCAAGCGCGCCATCTGGCCGATTATCACGGGCATTTTTGCCGCCATAACCGCCCATCTGCACACGGATATAGCGATAGCCCTGCTCGATGAAAGCCTGCGCATTCTCAACGACTTCCTGCGGTTCGCTGCCGTCGGCGTGAACGTAGACAGCGGCGGCCTCGCGGCATTTGCCGCCGAGTAGTTGATAAACCGGCATGTTGGCCAGCTTGCCCTTGATGTCCCACAGCGCCATATCGACGCCGGAGATGGCGTTGTTCAGCACAGGGCCGTTGCGCCAATAACCGTTGACCATCGACTGCTGCCAGATATCCTCGATACGGCTCACATCGCGCCCGATCAAAAACGGTTTGACGTGCTGCTCAAGAGCGGCATGAACAGCATGATAGCGCTGCGTAAAGGTCGCGCACCCCAAGCCGTACAATCCCGGCTCAG
>JACMMD010000033.1 GCA_014379235.1 Anaerolineae bacterium | reverse complement strand
GGCCAGCGGCAAGGGCGGCGTCGGCAAAAGCACGATAGCGACCAACCTCGCGGTTGCGCTGGCCGATGCGGGTGCGCGAATAGGGCTGATGGACGCGGACATCCTTAACCCCAATATCCCGATGATGACGGGTCTTGGCTATGGCCGTCCGCGTGTGATCGACGAGAAGATGCAGCCGATGGAAGCCTACGGCGTGAAGATCATGAGTACCGGGTTTCTATCCGACCCGGACAAGCCAATGATTTTGCGCGGGCCGATGCTACACAGCGCGATCCGCCAGTTTTTCACGGACGTGAATTGGGGAAACTTAGATTATATGATCGTTGATTTGCCACCCGGAACTGGAGACGCGCCGCTGTCGCTGGCGCAGTCGTTCCCGCTCACAGGGGTGATTATCGTGACGCAGCCGCAAGATGTAGCCGTTTCAGATGCCTTGCGGAGCATCGCCATGTTCGAAACGTTGAACGTACCTATTCTGGGTGTGGTCGAAAACATGGCCGGTGATTTCTTCGGGGAAGGCGGTGGCGAACGACTCGCGGGCGAGAAGAAAGTGCCGTTCTTGGGGCGTATTCCGCTTGATGCCGAAGTGCGAAAGGGCGGCGATTACGGGCGTCCGATTGTGCTGACTGAACCCGATAGCCCCGCAGGGAAGGCATTTCACACGCTGGCGCAAACTATTGCGGCGCGCATCAGCGTCGTCATGTTGAGCGCGGCGAACGTGATCCCATTGAGCATCATTGAATAATTCGCTGAACAGTAGGGGCAAGACATGTCTTGCCCCTACATCGCCTAGTCGTCCATGCCGATGACTTGAATATCGTCGCCAGTTCCAACCGGGTTATAGTGCCCGATCAAGAGATAGAACAGTAGATTAAGCACGATAGCAATGACGAAGGCGATTAAGGCTTCGGGGTCGATCTTGCCATAAATGTTGATGGCAAAGCGCCGCATCACTTCGGCGGCAACCGCCAACGTGAGAGCGACCAGTATGCGCCGTTTTTTTTCTGAACGCTGAATAATCAGCAGGAACAGCGTGAAAATAAAAGTGAACACCAGCAGTAGTCCAACGTTCATCGATAACCTGTTACGTTAATCCTCAAAATTGTCACATGCACCCTATGATGATACTATAGCGATGCTGCATTCAAATAGTGTTTGATCTATCCGCCGCGTTGTAGCGCTATAATACACTCTGTACGACAGGAGTAGATCATCGCAATGATCGAAATTCAAGTTTCTGAACAAGACAATGTGAGTTTGTTAGAAGTGAGCGGGCGCGTGGACAGTATGAACGCGCACGAACTGGGTCAGGCCCTGATGGGCGCGATCAACGGCGGAAAAATGCGACTTGTCCTCGACCTTTCGTCGGTGGATTATATGAGCAGCGCTGGTCTGCGCGAGATCGTTTCGGCGCTCAAGAAACTGCGACACGGGGCGGGCGATTTGCGGATCGCACAGCCTTCTCATCGCGTACTTGAAGTGCTGGAAATGGCGGGGCTAGATAGTATTTTTCAGATTTACCCATCACGGATAGAGGCCCTCGCCAGTTTTTAGCGTATCGTCCGCGCAAAACGACGCAGAGTTAAACGGGAGGGGCGGATGGCAGAATCGACGCGGCTGACAATCCCCGCTGTTATGGGCGAGATCAAACAGGCTTGCGAATTTGTCATGCGGGCGGCGCGTCATGCGGGATTGGATGAACATGCGGCTTACGAGTGCGAACTGGCAATCGACGAAGTTTGCACGAACATCATCGAACACGGCTACGAGTTCAACGGCGAAGCGCAAAAGATCGACATCATTTGTGAGCAGGTTGATGAGCGCTTCACAATGGTCATTCTCGATGATAGTCCGGCATTCAATCCACTACTCGGCCCCGAACCCGACCCTGATACCTCACTTGAAGACCGTAAGACAGGCGGATGGGGAGTTTACTTCATCAAGCGGTTGATGGATGAAATATCCTATCAGCAGGAAGATGGCCGCAATCGTTTGTTGATGGTGAAGCACTTGCAGCCGCTTAATGCCGAACGTGCCCCTCGTGCCAAAATATCGAACCATATCGCATCGTTTGAGATGGGTAACGGCGTTTGTGTGGTTTCGCTGATCGGGCGGTTGGATTCGGATTTTAGCCTGTGGGCCACTGAGGCGCTGTCGCCGCACATTCACGAAGGGCAGCGCCTGTTGATCGTGGATATGTCCGGCGTGAACTTCATCACCAGCAATGGTATCAAGGTGTTGGTGGTGGCCTATAAGCAAATGCGCGCACTCGGTGGAAACATGGTACTGGCGGCGATTTCCAACCGTGTGAGCGACGTTTTCGCAATAGTGGGCCTCGATACGGTCTTTGTGACTTACCGTTCGCTGGCAGAAGCCATTGCTACGACGACTACCGCTGTCAAGCCAACGTCTTAACTCACGCTGCCATCGCCTGTCTCGGTGGTGGTATCTGCGGCATCCGGCTCGGTGACGGGGGCGTTTGTTCGCCAGCTTCGCATATCGTTCAGGTTGACGGCATCGGGTCCGGGCGGAAGGTAGTTGCCTTCGCATTCTTGCGCGGCGATAGGCAAATCCGTGCGTGGTGCGGTCATTGGCGTTTCGGGACTAAAGTAATTCCACGTTGCGCGTGAAACCCCCTCGATTATTGGCCAACCGCGATTGTAGTCCAGAAAGTCCACGTCTTCCCAGAGAAACACGGCGATGATGTAGTTGTGACCATTGGGCGGATAGACGATACCCGCGTCTCCGTGTGTGTCCGCAACCCAACCGTTCTTGTGCGATATTCGCGTGTCCGGCGGAAGCCCCCCTTGAAGCAACCGTAATAGGTCATTGACGCTCATGAGTTCGAGCATTTGCTGGCATTCGGTTGGTGTAAATTCACCGTCGGGATAGGCCGCCATAAGTCCCGAACCGTAGTTGGCGCAGTCGTATATCATGTTGAACATACCGCCTACGTCTTCGGCGGTGATCTGGTTATAGGGGTCTGGTTCGGTGTTGAAGGCGGGGTTGGGGTCGGTGATCGGCGCGGGAATTGAGCCTAACTCTTGGCCTTCGATGCCGAGGTCGAACGGGGCGGTGATAAACGTGTTGCGCGCACCGATGAATTGTAGATTATTGGTCACGTCCGCGATGCCGGCGAAAATGTCGTTGCCGCCGATGATTTGCATGATGAGGTTCGAAGATGAGTTGTTGCTGCACAGGAGCGAGTTGGCCATCAGCCATGCTTCGTCGCTGGTAGGGGCGAAGGTCAGGCTGCGGAAATAGTCGATGAGAATAGCGACCTTGATGATGCTGGCGGCGGAGAAGGTCACGTCGCCGTTGATGCTGATCTCTTCGCCGGTTTGCAAATCCATGATATAGACGGAAGCGACTGATGAGGGGCCGTCGGGCGGGAAATCGTTGGCGATCAAATAAGCGCGAATGAGTCTTTCGAGCGCGCCGATGTCGGTATTGGCCGCGCTCGACGATTCGATAGGCAGATTGACGCGGCGGTTTTCGGGGTTACGCAGGGCTGCATCAACCAGCGGCAGCGCAGCATCGACATCGAGTACATAGCCGGGACTGCCGATGCCTACCGACAGCGATTCGAGATTGTAATCAGCATCACCGGGGGGACGATCATAGCGGGTGGCAATATCGCGTATGAACTGTTCCAGCAAGTTGGATTGATAGTCGGCGGTGAGCGGAACGGTTACAGCCTGCTCGGATTCTTGGCCGAGCAAATAATTGGAGAAGCGCTGCCAGAAGCCGGATTCGACATCCATTGCAGAGCGCGCCGCCGCCAGCATTACTTCACTGTTCACGCGGAAACCGACGCCTGCGGGGTCAAGCAAAATCGGGCTGTCGGCATAATATAGGGCAAGGGGCTGCGCGTAGGCTTGCTCCCAACGGGCGCGGCCTTCAGAGGGCAGCAGACTGCCGACATTGACATCCGCAACCAGCGTTTCGCCGGGAAGGCGGGTTTGCTGTTGGCTGAAACCGACGAGTTCCAGTACGAACAGGCTAACCGCCGCCGCTAACATCGTGAACGAAATAATTGGCAGAAGCGGCAATCGCTGACCGCGCCGCTTGGTTCCCTTACCGCTTAATCCTGAGGCCATGACAATACTCGTGGGTCTAATCCAATAGAAGTTGATTCAAGAGCGCGCATGATCGCCCGATAGTGAAACGAATGCAGGCGCGGTAGTTGGCGCGGGTCAAACCAGCTATAATCTAAGAGTTCGCTGCTCAAGGCGCTGATCGTTGCGGGTTGCGCGTTTGGTGTTTGGCACAAGAACGCGAAGTCGAGATGGTTGAAGCGATCCATACGGGTCAGCAGAACGGGGCCGACTTCCACCGTTAATCCAAGTTCTTCTTGAATTTCGCGCTGGATCGTAACTGATGGGTCTTCGTTGCGTTCTACCCAACCGCCGGGTAAGCCCCACGGGTTTTGAGGGTGAAAGACGTGTTCGACCAGCAGGACTTCGCCTGCTGTATTAAAGATCACACCAACAGCACCAGCAGAAAACTTCGGACGGCGCAAGCGCCACACATGGAACGCGGCTACCGCAAGCCAAGGCATACGCCGCAGAAGCATCGATATGCGCCGCATTAGACTGAGGGAAATCCGCCGCTCCGATGTGTTCTGCATAGCCTCGTCGCTCAAAAGTGTCGTGTACAAACGAATCAGTCTACATGCGTAATCGTAAGAGCGTCAACAGTCGGACAAGCGATTCTC
>JACMMD010000032.1 GCA_014379235.1 Anaerolineae bacterium | reverse complement strand
TCAGCGTTCCCGGCGAATTCGACGTGGCTAACCGCAGCGGCTTCATTTACTGGCATTGGAGCGGCGAACAGCCTGCGTTCATCGACACCATGCGTTCATCACGAATGCGGGTCTATCGCGGCGTGGTCGACAGCATCAGCATCCAGACCAACGCGCCCTTTGGCGAGGTATGGATGAGCCTCGACCAACCCGAACGCGGCGAACTGCTGTTCTCCGCCAGCGAGTATCTCCGCATGAGCGCGCTGCATGATGCGATTTATTGGCAGGGGGCGCTGTCGGTACAGAGCGTTATACACTGCCCGCTGACGCTGCAAGATTGGTGGGACGCGCCCGTTACGTTGGAAGTGCGCGACCCGTCGGACATCAGACTGCCGGCCCTTTATGATCTGCCGCGCCTGCTCGATACGCCCTACTGCGCCCGTTAGATGCTGCGACTGCTGCTTATACCGATGGTGGCGCTCACGCTGATGTTCGGCGCGGCGATAGGCTCGATTCGCGCTCAACTCGACGACACCGCTTATCGCCAATCTCTGCGCGATTTTCTACTGCCGCCGCAGGGCTGTGCTGCTCCGTGCTGGCAAGGTATCCGCCCCGATGAGTCGACATTGACCGAAGCGCTGGACTTGTTAGAAAGTCGCGGTTGGTCAGGTGGTGTCAACTTTCAACGCGGGATGGCGATGGATACGGGCTTGCTGCTGGTGCAGTGGAGCGGCCAGCAGCCCTCGTTCATCAACTCACAGCGCCCGGCCATCTTTTGGATTGAGGCTAATGTGGTGAAGCGTATGTCCATCGCACTGAACATCCCCTACGGCGCTGCGTGGCTGTCACTGTCAACGCCCGAACAGGGAGCGGTTTCAATAGGCTCGGTATCACCGCCTATTCTGAGCCACTACGCTGCTTCCACGGCTGACGATTTTGTCCTCTACAGCGGCATGTCCTGCCCGCTCACGCCACAGCGCCTATGGGATGCCAGAATCGAACTGCTGCTTGGCATGACAGACGAATTCGACTTGAGCGATTACGATCTCGCAAGCTGGCTGCACGACCCTCTATGCTGAATCGTCGGTTACAGTTAACAGGGTTAAGACACGGTATCGAGGTATTATGTTAAGCATCGTTGAACGGGTTGTTAAACGGCTTAACATAACATGGCCAATCAACTGTTCCGTATCGCGCTCATGCTGACAATCACCTTCATGCTGTTCATCGGGCTGCTGCGCGTCCACCCTTATGACAGCAGCGACCTGCGCGGCTTGCTGCCGATGTCCACCAACGATGACTGCCCCGCGCCTTGCTGGCGAGGCATTCGCCCCGGCATCACCACGCTGGAAGAAGCCGCCGCCATTCTCTACAGTGACGCATGGGTGCAAGACGTGTTCATGTCGCCAACGCTGGTGTCATGGGCATGGACAGGCGCGCAGCCTGCATTGGTTGATGGCGATCATCACGGCGTTTTATGGGCGCGTAATGGTATCGTGCGACAGGTGAAAATCTCGCTCAACGTGACCTTTGGCGAGGTTTGGCTGCTGCTCGATCAACCGCAGCAGGGCGATATTCAACTATCCGGCGCAACTATCTCTCGCCCTACGATCTATCGCGCCGCGCATTTAGCCGTCTATGCCTATCCCGGCGGCGTGTTACAAACCAACAGCGTCCTCACCTGCCCCTTAAATCCCGGTGCATTTTGGAATGCGCCTGTCGAACTGCGCCTCGAAAGCACCTCAGGTAATGCAGCCGATTACGATCTGCCAAACTGGTTTCACAGTCAGCGGGTCTGCGCCGAGCGTCAGAACCGCAGTTTGAGCTAACCTTCTCTTGACTGGCTGATGGCTGTCAAGCTGATAGCTAGACGCGCTATAATCCCTGTATGCTGCGCCTTGTCTTTCGCCCTCTGCTTCTCATGTCGATGCTCCTAGCCATGTGCATTGGGCTGATTCGCGCCCAACCCAATGAAGCATCCGGCTTGGGCGACTTTTTGTTCCGTTCGTCGGGATGTGAAGCCTACACCGAAGAGCCGTGTTTCATGGGCCTGCGACCCGGCATCACCACCACTTACGAAGCGGTTGATATGCTGATCGATCATGCGTGGGTCAGCCGCGTGTATGATGACGAACTGCGCGCTTACTCCTCGAATGCGTTCATCGGCGCGATATTGTGGGAGTGGAGCGGCCAGCCGCCGCAGTGGGCCAATACCACCGAACGCAGCTTTTTCTACGTCCGCAACTACCGTGTACAGAGCATCATCGTCAGGACGAAGGCTTCATTAGGCGATGCGTGGCTGCTGCTCGGTGCGCCTGAAGGGGCAACCGCCTTTTGCCGCGATGCTCCCGGCCAAGTGGCCGGTCAAGCGATGGGGGCTGCGGGCGCGGCCCAGCAAGAAGTCATCTTTCAAGCACTCTACAACAGCCAGTTCGGCTTCGACCTTGAGGAACGCGAACCTGTGCGACGTGTGTGGGAGCTTCCCCTTCGTTTCTGGTATGGCAGCGATCTCTCGTTCCTGCTGGCATCCGGCAGCAGCAGCCCCAACGACCTGTGGCAGCGCTGCCATCCGCGCCAATCGTGAGCGTTGATCTGCATTATGATAACTGCCCTGCTCAAACTCACGCTGCTGATGTCGGCCTTATTTACGCTGGCGATTGGTGCAATCCGCGCCCAACCCTACGACGATGGCGGACTGCGCGACTTCCTGTTCAACTCTCCCGGCTGCGAAAATTATCCCAACGAACCATGCTTCATCGGCATTCGCCCCGGCGTGACCACCTTTGACGAAGCGCTGGCGATGTTAGAGGCGCACGAATGGGTCGAGCGGGTAACGTCCGCGTCACCGATCATTCAATGGACGTGGAACGGCAGCCAGCCACGCTTTATCGGTTTCCCGCAAGAGCGTGGTTTAGTCACCATCAGAGATGGTACGGTTCGGAGACTCTACGTAGGCTACACATCGATCAAGTTCAGCGATTTATGGCTAACGTTAGATAAGCCTACGTCATTCGACATCGCTACCAGCCGGGCCTTTGTTGACTTTGGCACGAGTCACCGCGAGACACACTTGACGACGCAAATGATCGTTTCTTGCCCACTGCGAATAGCGGATTTTTGGACGCTCAGAGTGAACATCGCTTACGAGGCACAGGTTTTCCCACATGCCACCGATTTCCGCTTTGGAGAACTCTGCGCGCAATCGGGCATCTCGTTGATCGGGTGACAATGCTGCGCTTCCTGCTCAAACTCACGCTGCTGATCTCGGCGCTTTTCGCACTGGCGATTGGCATCATTCGCGCACAACCCTACGACAACAGCCTGCGTGATTTCCTGTTCGATTCTCCCGGCTGCGAAAACATCCCCGACGACGAGCCGTGTTTCATGGGCATCCGCACTAGCATAACGACATTTGAAGAGGCAGTCGAGATTTTGCATGAACATGAGTGGGTTGGCCAAATATATGAGCCTATAACTGCCACTAGTTCGGGCGGAACTTGGTGGCACTGGAGCGGTAATCAGCCGCCGTTTCTTTTAAGTATGAGCTATGGCAGGCTGAATACAATGGATTCTATAGAGGTAACACACATCAGGTTAGAATCAAATATTCCAGCAGGAGAACTGTTCCTAGTGTTTGGTACACCAGAGGCTGCCTTTGATAGCCCACCGGTCAATGACCCGACGAACGGCGTAATGATCTCTCAGTATTATTTTGATGAGGCAATTTACACACTGGCGCTTAGTTACTGTCCCAGCACATTTATCAATATTGGAATTCGCCAATTACCTTGCAATGGGATAGTACGCTGTGGAGAGAAGAAAATCGGAGTATGTTGACAACGTGGGATGAGGTACTTCCAAGCGAGTATTGTGCATAATATGATGCGTTTTCTGCTCAAACTCTCGCTGCTGATCTCGACGCTGTTGTCGCTGGCGATTGGCGCAATCCGCGCCCAACCCTACGACGATGGCGGCATGCGTGACTTCCTATTCAACTCTCCCGGCTGCGAGGATTACACCGACGAGCCGTGCTTCATGGGTATCCGCCCCGGCGTGACCACCTTTGACGAAGCGCTGGCGATGTTAGAGGCGCACGAGTGGGTCGAGCGAGTAACATCCGCGTCACCGATCATTCAATGGACGTGGAACGGCAACCAGCCGCGCTTTATCGGTTTCCCGCAAGAGCGTGGTTTAGTCACCATCAGAGATGGTACGGTTCGGAGACTCTACGTAGGCTACACGTCGATCAAATTCAGCGATTTGTGGCTAACGTGAGATAAGCCCGCGTCACTCGACATCGCTACCAGCCGGGCCTTTGTTGACTATGGCACGAGCTACAACGACAGGCACTTGACGACGCAAATGATCGTCTCTTGCCCACTGCGAATAGCGGATTTTTGG
>JACMMD010000366.1 GCA_014379235.1 Anaerolineae bacterium | reverse complement strand
CGCGGTGACGCTGGTTGCATACGGTTTTGCGCGGCTGCGTTTTCCCGGTCGCAGCCTCCTGTTTCTACTGATGCTGTCCACGCTGATGATTCCGTATCATGTCACGCTCGTGCCACGTTTTATTATGTTCGCAAAGTTTGGCATGATTGACACCTATTGGCCGCTGATTTTGCCTGCGTTCACGGGCAGTTCGTTCCTGATTTTCCTCGTGCGACAGTACATGATGAGCATCCCATTCGATCTGGATGAGGCGGCCTATATCGACGGCGCGACCCGTTTCGGCGTGTTCTGGCACATCATCCTGCCGCTGTCCCGTCCGGCGCTGATGCTGGTGGTCGTGTTCACCTTCGTCGGCGTATGGAACGATTTTCTCCAACCTTTGCTTTATCTGAATGACCCGCAGTTGTTTACGGTTTCACTGGGCCTCAGCTTCTTTCAGGGCACCCGCGAAACCGACTGGAATCTGCTGATGGCCGGGTCATTGTTAGCGACGATTCCGCCGCTGCTGCTGTTTTTCTTCGCTCAACGTCAGTTAATCGGAGGTATATCGATTGAAGGATTGAAGGGCTAAATGGCTGATTTCGTCATTGGTGTTGTTTGCTAAACATATTCTAACTGAGGAGAGATGATGATGAAAAAGGTTTTTGTGCTGTTACTGCTGCTGATGCTGCCTTTGCTTTCGGTAGTTGTGCAGGCGCAGGATGAAGAGATCGTCACACTGACATGGTGGGCGACTGAACGCGGGCGTGATACGGCTGAGACCCGTGACTTACACTTCCAACTGGCGCGGGCGTTCGAGGCCGAACACCCCGGCATTCAGGTCGCGGTCTCGCTGTATCCGAGCCGGGGCTTTGGGACGCGCGTATTTACGGCGATTGCGGCGGGCGATGGCCCCGACATTTGGTATAACTTCTACGCGACGGACATTGCCTCGCAGGGGTTCCTCGAAGACCTGACACCCTACATGGAAGCGTCCGATGTGGATGAGGGATGGTTCGAGAGCGCTCGCCGCCGTGCAGTCTACGAAGATCATTACTATGGCGCGCCGCGTGACGCGGTTTCGAGCTTCATCGCCTATAACAAGGACATCTTCGATGCCGCCGGAGTTGCTTACCCCGAAGAAGGCTGGACGATTGCAGATTATCGCTCTATTGCCGAACAACTGAATGACCCTGACAATGAAGTCTATGGTGCGGGCGGCATCGAAGGCGGCGAAGGTTGTATGCTGTGGTCGCTGTTCTCGTTCAATCTCGGCGGCAACATCACCAGTGAAGATGGGCGGCAGGTGGTTGGTTATCTGGACTCGCCAGAAACCATCGAGGCGATGCGCTGGTGCTTGGAACTGACCGAAGTCGCGTCTCCGGCGTCGATGGCGGAGCAGTTTGGCGAAGTCACGTTCATGTCCGGCGACGTTGGTATGCAGGCGATTTCTGACTGGGAAGTTCCCGCTTTGCAAGAGCAGGCGACGTTCAATTGGGGCGTAATCGGCGCACCACGCTTCAATGAGGACACCGAAGTTGAGCCTTGGGCAGACTCCTACATCTATTATATGTGGAGCGGCAGCGAACACAAAGATGAAGCATGGCAGTTGATCGAATATCTGACCGGCCCGGAAGCGCAGCGTGTCGCGGCTGAGGCGGGCGTATGGGCCCCCAATGGCCCGGCCATCTGGGAAGAACTCGGTTGGGATCAAGACGAAGTTGCGGGTGTGTCCTACAGCCAGTTGGTCAACTCGGAACTGACGCCGAACTATCTCCGCAGCCAATTCTTCTTCGACTGCGTGGGCGGCCCGCTGACCGATGTGCGTGTGCGCTGGCTAGAAGGCGGCGAACGTGACCTCGAAACGATGATGGGCGAAGCGGCTCAAATAGCGCAGGCTTGCTTGGACGATAACTACGCCAGTATGCAGTAGGAATAAGAAGCGATTTTGTAGGGGCACGGCGCGCCGTGCCCCTACCGACACAGAATTTCTTGTACGGGCGACGCATGTGTTGCCCCTACCATTAAATAGGCTTATGGGTAAATGACGCTTCCTTCCGATTATAACGAACGGGTTTATGCGGGTTGGCTTGGCAAAGTCATCGGTGTGCGCTTCGGTGCGCCGCTCGAAAACTGGACGTATGAAGACATCCGTGACAATCTTGGTGAACTGACCGGATACCTGCGCGAAGATCAGGGCAAAATCTTCAAGCCGGACGACGATACCGCCGTGCCGATGGTACTAGTACGGGCGCTGGAAGATTATGGCCCGAATGCCAGCGTTGCTGATATGGGCGAGACGTGGCTCAATTACTTAGGCGATCAACACGGGACGCTGTGGTGGGGCGGTTATGGCGTG
>JACMMD010000365.1 GCA_014379235.1 Anaerolineae bacterium | reverse complement strand
GGGAAGCATCGAAGCACAAATCGCCAATGTTTCGGATGAGCTGGCGTACAATGCTCACGATTTAGACGATGGTTTTCAGTCAGGCTTGATTACAGCGGCGCAGGTTAGAGAGTTGGAAATTTGGCGCTATGTGTGTGATAGGTCAGGCGAGTGTGACCCGCTCAACGAAATCCAGCGCCATCTATTCATCCGCGAACTGATCGGCTTTGAAGTCATGGACATGCTCAACGCGACTACAGCGCGGCTGGAAGCGATTAAGCCGCAGTCGCCACAGGACATCCAGCGCCAGCCAGTCGCTATCGTCGGTCACAGCGATGAATTTAAGGCCATGAACCGCGCACTGAAAGATTTTCTATACGCGAATATGTACTATCACTATCGTATTGTTCGTATGAAACAACGTGCGGGTCGCTTCCTTAGCGATGTATTTAAGAGCTACGTTGAAGAACCGCGCCAACTGCCGAACCAGTATCAGGCGCTTGTGCCTGAACATGGGCTGCACCGTGTGGTTGCGGATTACATCGCCAGTATGACAGATCGCGGCGCTCTGTTAGAATATCGGCATCTGTTTGACCCGTTGATGCGGCCCTAACTTCGTGGCCATCTACGTCGATAAGCGATAAAACGAGAGACGTTACCTATGTCGAACGAGACTCTACTCAATAACCGATACCGCCTCGTCGCCCAACAAGGGTCGGGCGGGATGGCGGTGGTTTACAAAGCCATTGACCAGACGCTAGGGCGCACGGTTGCCATCAAGATTCTGCGCCCCAGCTTGACCAGCGACCCGCAGTTTTTGGTGAAGTTCCGCAACGAGGCGCGCAGTATCGCCAACCTCGCGCACCCCAACATCGTCACCGTTCATGACGTTGGCAGTGACGGCCCAACTCAGTATATCGTCATGGAATTCGTTGACGGACAGGACTTGAAGAAGATCATCCGCGCTGAGGGGGCGATTTCGGTTGACCGAGCAGTGCATATCGCCATCCAGATTTGCGCGGGAATCGGATTTGCTCACCGTGCGGGATTGGTTCATGCGGATATCAAGCCACAAAACGTTCTAGTGACGAACGACGACACGACCAAGATCACGGACTTCGGTATCGCGCAGGCATTGACCGACACGCAGCCGGGAGAACGTCAGACGGTGGTGTGGGGCAGCCCGCATTACTTCGCGCCGGAACAAGCGCGAGGTGAAAAGCCAACGCCTGCATCAGATGTGTATTCAATTGGTATTGTGTTATTCGAGATGCTCACTGGTCGGTTGCCGTATACGGGCGCAAGCCAGCAAGAATTAGCGCTGGCGCATATCCGTGATCGGATACCAACGGTCTCGGAGTTCAACCCGAACGTGCCAGTCAATCTGTCAAAGATCATCGAAAAGATCATGGCCAAAGAGCCTGCGGCCCGCTACCGCATGGCTGACCAGCTTGGGCATGTTCTCATTAGCTACCGTGATCGGGGACGCGAACATACAGCCAGTAATCGTTCGGTTGCGCCGGGAGTGAGCCGCCCACCACAGCAGCAAGAGCCGCTTCTGCCGGGTGCATCGGGTATTATTCCGCCTCCACCATCGAGCGCGTCTCGTGGGACTCAGCCGCCTCAGTATCCAACGCAGTATTCCGCCGGACAAGCACCGCAGCCGCCCGCTCAACCGATGCAATCGCAAGCCGCGCCGTCGATACCCTCATGGCAGCAGCCCGGTGCGCCGCCGACACAGCGCAACGTTCCGCCGCCCCCTCCCGGCTCAACACAGCGCAACAGTATCGCGCCGGAAGCGCCGCAATCCATTGACTACGGACGACCTGCCGCGCCGGGAAACCGCGCAACCGTATCGTCACCGTTCCCACAGACTCCTCCGCAAGAAGGATCGGGACTTTATCGCCCGGTATCGCCTTATGCGGATGAAGAAGAGGAAGTGTCTACGGGGATGGACATCGTGACGATTGCGCTGGCGGTGCTGGCGTTTTTCGCGGTGGCCTGTTTGATACCACTGTATATCGCGGTGTTTACGGCACGGTTTGGCAGTTAGGCCCCACCGCCGCCGGTCATCGAGGGAACACTCGCATCGACGCGGAATGAATCAATGAGCACAGTGGCAGCCCCAGCGTCTGTGCCGAGATAAATGCCGATGCCGCCATCAGCAAAGGTGCTGTCCTGCACATTCACCAACTGTCGGTTGTTGATGCTGCCGATCAGTGTCTCACCGCGAATGCTGATCGATAGGTCATTCTGGCCACCAATGGGTGCAACCACATCATCGGTTGTCCACGTTTCGTCCGCTCCCCGTAGTTCGCGCCACTCGCCATTTTCCCGTGTCCAAATGCTGTAACGTCCCAAGCCGTCAACCGTGAGCGTGTTGTAGTTGTCCTCATCGACATAATTGAAAATGATGCCGTAGGCGCTGGCAGGGCTGCTGTCGGTTTCTAGGTGAGCGCGCATGCGGATGGTGACGTTATCGTAAACGCCGCGCGCATTATAAATACTGACGGTGGCTGTGTTCGCCTCGTCGCTGCTTACACGATAGAAACCCGCTGATGTGAACTCGCGCAGAATTTCGTTGTCCGCGCCTTGCGACCAATCTTCACGAAAGGCGTCATTT
>JACMMD010000364.1 GCA_014379235.1 Anaerolineae bacterium | reverse complement strand
TAGGTTTCAAAATTTACATCGACGCGGGTGATCGCGGGGTCGATCACGCGCATCGCTTCATCGAGTAGTTCCTGTCCGGTTTGGTCGCCTTTCAGCACCACAATGGTAGGTTTGCTCACGGCATTTCCTTTGTTGAGTTGCGGTTCAAGTTACATCGTAGTTGCGTCAAAGGGTGAATAGCGCTATTTTAAGCTACAATTGCCGTCTCACCTAGAGGTACGGGTGAGATTTGCGACGATATAGGTTAATATCGTCATCGTAAATGAAAATGCCGAAGAGCAGCCGTTCGGGGGATGCCGTGAAAAGAGCAAGTTTAGCGATCTTCTTTCTGGTGTTATTGGTCATGAGTTTCGGTCTGCCGCTCGTAACCGCGCAAACCGTCACGCCATCCGGGCCTATCGCACCAACGCAGGAATCGACGATCCAGATTTTCTTTGTCGCCTGCGAGACGACCAGCGTGGTCAACTTCTCCGGCAGTATGCTGCCCGGTTACGACATCTTCTACCAAATCTTCTCCGGGCCCGGTGAGACAGGCACAGCGCTGACCAACCTGCGCCAAGTGCAGGTCGATGGCGCGTATGCTTTTAGCGAGAGCATATCGTATAATGCTGGCGCAACCGTACCGGGCGGCTCTTCGGCCCACATTCACATCCATGTCGCACGGGAGACAAACTACGACAGCATAGCGATTCATACCGACGTTGACGACGTGCAGGACGGCTGCAACAATCCGCAAAACCCGCTCGGCACGAGCATCGACACGGGTTCTGACCCCGCCGCCGATGCTGCCGCTGATGTTGTCGCTGCCTCGCTCATCCAATCGCCCTTCGGCGGCACGTTGAACGGCTCGATCACGATCACGCCAGAGCCTATCGTCGTCATCGGCCCGCGCAATTTTGATGGGCCCGGGCGCACAAGCAACGCCGGATTGGTCTTCGCTGAGTGCGATAGATACTCGCCGCAAGCTGACCCCGGCATCGTCTACGATACGGATAACGTGGTCATCTTCTGGTCATGGTTCGCCAAAACGCCGGAACAGATCGAGCAGCATGTGAACGCGGCGCTGTACGCCATCAAGCTCAACAGCGCGCCTTTCCCCGTCGTCACCCGCAGCGAACCCGAACGGCGCGGCGCTAATTACTTCACGTTCTACACGGTCTCGCTGGGCAATCTCGCGCCGGGACACTACACCATCGAATACAACCTTACGTGGTCGTCCGCGATTTCCGATGGCTACAACGACTTCGGCCCGAACACGGCCAACGTCTCTGAGACTAGCACTTGTAATTTCGATGTGCGCCAGAACGGGAGCGGGGGCATCGCCTACAACAATATGTACCGCCCCGGCTAAAACGTGACACCGCTTGCAGAGCAGGCCGACGCGCTGTTCGGCCTGCATCTCACCTCTGAACAAATAGCGCAGTTTGAAGTTTACCAGCGTGAACTACTGGCATGGAACGAGCGCGTCAACCTGACCGCAATCACCGCGCCGGAAGCCGTGCAGGTACGCCACTTTCTCGATTCGCTGTCCATTGTGCAGGTCGTTCCGCCGCGCTCCGGTATGCGCGTCATTGACATTGGCAGCGGTGCGGGCTTTCCCGGTCTGCCGCTGCAAATCGTCTTTCCCGAACTGCGCGTTACGCTGCTAGAATCCACTGGCAAAAAGGTGAAATTCTTGCAGCACATCATCGACACACTGGGCCTCACCAACGCCCGAACCTTACACGCCCGCGCTGAAGATGCCGCCCATATGCCCGATGAACGTGATGCCTATGATCTGGTCTTAGCGCGAGCGGTGGCCCGGCTGCCAAGTTTGCTGGAATATATGCTGCCGTTTGCGACACTGCGCGGACGCTGCATCGCCATGAAAGGCGTAACCGCTGCCGAAGAAGCGCAGAGTGCCGCCCACGCCCTGACGCTGCTCGGTGGACATTTACGCGGCATCGAGCGCATCGAGCTTCCCAACGTTGAAGATGAACATAACCTCGTCGTGGTCGAAAAGATCGAGCGAACGCCGGACGCATATCCCCGTCGCCCCGGTATGCCCACGCAAAACCCGCTCGTGTAAACTATGCAGACCGACTATTGTTACAGTGTCGTTACCTCACAATGAAACAATGGTTGATGGTGTTTCTTTTGCGTTAGAATACTCATACTGAAACGACACGCGCTTAGGCGGTAGCAAACGATGACGATGACATTCACTCAGCCGGGAATAGGGCAAGGATTGTTGAGAAGGCTTCTCGACCCGATCAGCCCACAGCAGGTTCGCCGCGCCGCCGCACAGGGAATTTTCATCAGCTACACCCGTGCAGATGAGTTATTCGCCTTCGAACTCAGCAACGATTTGCGCGCCGACGGCTTGAACATCTGGGTTGACCTGATCGACGTGCCCGACGATGCCGACTGGGGCGAGTCCATCACTAGCGCACTCGAACGCTGCGGCTTGATGGTTGCGATTTTCTCCGAATCCGCGCTGGCTGATGCCGACCTTATGGCCGAGCAGCGCCGCTTCACCGAAACAGGCAAGATCGTTATTCCTGTGCTGCGCCAATCGTGCGACGTAGAAGCCCACACGCTCTGGTATCCGCCGCTCGATTTTCGTTCCAGCTATCAACGGGCGTTGCGACAACTGCTGCGTTTACTCCAACCTCACATCTAAATCAAAAAAGAGCGCCTTTTGCGCTCTCTTTTTTGTGTTGCTTCGTAGGGGCACGGCATGCCGTACCCCTACATATTTATCTAGCGTTGATTGATGAGATTCGGGTCAAGCGTGACTACATAGTCACCCGGCAGCCCCGGCCCAATGCGAGTTGGCACCACGAAAATCGGCTGCTGTGGTACTTGTGAAGTCGGTTGGTTGGGGCGCGTCGTGGCCGCAGCAGTGGTGACGGCTGGCCCACCTGTTGATGTTGGCGTTGGCGCTTCGGCAGTCGCTAACGGAGCATCGTCGCATTCAGCGCCGCCGAGGATAACTACCTCATTGGAAACCCAACCCGTCAGCGTGGCGATACGGACGCGATACCACAATCCATCCGCCGAACGTCCGATGACCGGGACGGTTTGGTCAGAGCCGAGCGTTGTCAGCACCGGGAACGCTGCATCCGGGCCGCTGCGAACGTTGACGTTGATGTCCGTGCGTGTCGTCAGTACACAGTCGCCAGTTGCCAAGAGCGTGGTCACGCCATTGGTCAACACACGCGGCGTTGAAGTCGCCATCGGGGTGGCACTGGCCCGCGTCGTCGCGGTTGCGCTGGCACGAGTGGTCGCGGTTGCCGTAACATCTGCTTCTTCGGTTTCGTCTGCTGACGCGGCCTCTTCAGTAGGAGCAGCTGCTTCCTCAGTCGCTACCGGCTGAATCTGCCCTTGAGTAGGCGCAGCCGCTGCTTCATCCTGCGCCCGTAAAAGTTGCAGGCTGAACTCAGATGAAGTCGCTTGGCCGCCGTACACCACTTCGAGGATATAGCTGCCGCTATTCGGCGGAACGCTGAAACGCCCACCGGACAAGCGGGCATCCAGCAGCGCGACAGTTTCGCCCGTGTCGGAGTCCTTGAGGGTGAACGTCGGACGGTTGTCGCCCTCAGTATCCTCAGTCGTCACGACCAGCGCCATCGTCTCGCCCGCAACCGCGCTAAACGCAAAGCGCTGCACTGGCGCTGACGCATCGACCACACCCTGAACGGGTTGGCCGGGCAGCAGGAACGACGGTGGCAGCAAGGACAGATTGCCTTCCTGTACGCTCAATGCGAATTCACCCGCGCTGCCGCTGGCGCTGTCCACCTGTACAGTGAAGGTGTCAGCCTGTTCCGCCGTGATGACCAGTTCGGTGCGCGTATCGCTGCGGTTCTCGCTGAGTGTTTCTACCGCCGCGCCCACAGCATCAACCACGCTCAAGGTCGGCACGAAACCCGGAGTCAGGCTCAACACCTGTACCGTCACAGTTTGGCCGAACGTCACCGAAAACGCATAGCTGACTTCGGGCGTGTCGGCGTCGATGCTGCCGAGCACGTTGTCCCCGATGCTGATTTCAGCATCTTGAGCTTGCAGAGAGACCACGCCCACTACGAGCAGAGCGCAGAGAATAAAAATGCTTGTTACTTGCCTTGTGAGGCTGGTGTTTTTGAACATAGACCTACTCCCGCAAATTATCGCTTTAGCGTGACTATTATGCTCTACTTGACGAAATTACGCTATTGATTATTTTGACCGAGGGGTTAGAGTTGGCTTACCTCAGATGTGCCCATTCGCCCGCACGAAGCGCTCAAACAGGATGCCGTTTGCATGTTGATCGAAACATTTAAGCCCGCCGCGCCTTATGCTTTCCCGCTCACGCTGCAAATCATGGGCTACAGCAGCGTATTAGACATTGCCAACGAGGGCGCATACTGGCGGGCGCTGAATCTCTCCGATGGGCCGATACTCGCGCAAGTCGTCAGCACGGGAACAACCGACGCGCCCGTGTTAGAAGCGCATCTTTTCAGCGACGATCAATCAGCCGCAGATGCGGCACGCGCCAAATTGCGCCGTATGTTGAGCATCGACGCGGATAAGACGCTGTTTTACCAGTTCGCGCAGGCGGACAGCGCGCTCTGGCCGCTGGTCGAATCCTTACGCGGACTGCATAACGTTCTTGCGGAAAGCCTATTTGAAGCGCTGTCACTCACTATCATCGAGCAGCAAATTTCGCTGTTAGCCGCGCAGAAGGGCGAACGCTGGCTCGTGGAAAACTACGGACAATTCGTCACTCACGATGGACACCGCTTCTATACCTTTCCGCAGCCCGCCGCGATTGCTCAAGCCACGCCCGACGAATTGAAACCGCTTAAGATCACCAACCG
>JACMMD010000363.1 GCA_014379235.1 Anaerolineae bacterium | reverse complement strand
CTGGGCTATGTCGGATCGAAAGGATCAGGCTTTAAGTTCGCCTACTTTAAGAACTTAGCGACTCAGATCGATACGGAAAGAGACTACGCTCTCAATCGCTACAAGGCCCACCAAGCTTCTGGACTACGGCAGGTCAAATGGGCACAGTTGGTCGGGGTAGGGGCCAACACCGTCATTAAGGATGCGGACGTAACGGGCAGTGATAAAGGTGGCTCACATTCCGTCGAAAAAACGACTATGAATGGAAAACAGGGCTTCTACAAAGGCAATATTGATGTCGTCCCCAATCCAGATGTGATGTACGGAAAAGATTTTGCTGCGAATATTTATAAGGGTACGGCACTTGAAGGGATGGACTCAAACGCGCTTCAAAATGCTTATAACGTGCCAGATTATGCCGGGATGTTTGATCCAAAGAGTATCCCAAAGGCCAGTAGCAGCGCAGCCGTCAACAAACTTGTTCAGGAGGGCGGCGCGACTGTCGACGTCAAGCTGCGACTTGCAAACCGCGATGTGGCGACATCACGAGTGAGCGAGCTACTCAACAGCGGCGTGATCGCCCATGCTGAACTTGCCTATCGCAAAAGAGGCAAAAATCTTGAAATGGGCAGTTTGATGGAAGCCGCTAAAGGCAAACAGCAGGACAAGCTCCAATTCGGCGCTCAAGCGGGGGGCAAGAATGCCGTCAGTTGGAATGATCCCAAGCTGCAACAATCCCTCTCACGCTTGCAGTTAATGGATGCCCTGACCGGACAGGTTGACCGCAACATGTCTAACTTCTTCATCAACACCGATGATAATGGCAACGTCACCCAGTTAACGGGTATCGATAATGACATGGCGTTTGGAAAGAGAAGGGATAATATAGACTTTCAATTTAATTATCCCGGTATCAGCGCATTCGTCGATGCCGAACTCGCACGCCGCATCATCGCGCTCAAGCCTCAAGAATTAGTCTGGCTGTTAGACGACTTGCTAGACCCGGATGAATTGGCTGCATTGATCACACGCTTGAAGAAATTGCAGGCTTTCTTGCTCGATCTGCAAACCAAGAAAAAACTGCTCGAACCCAACCAATGGAACGCAGCAACCGCGCAGGGGATGTTTGATGAAGGCAGCAGCTATTACGCCAATCTACGCAACAAACGCAAAGACGGTTAAGGCTTGTTGAATGAGTGAGTTCTGCGGATTGAGCTTTCTAGCTGGAGAATTTAGTCTCCGGTTTTCATATAGCTCTCAATCGCGTTAACCGCATTAGCGACACCATACTCGGCGCGGATGTGTTCGCCTAATGCTGACGCTCGTGCCTTCATGTTCTCGTCGCTGGTTGTCATGCGAATGGCCGCCGCGAGATTGTCCGCTGTTAAGCGCTTCTGCGAAATCGGGCGCGGGCCGCCGCCGAGTTCGTATACACGCTGTCCCCAGAACGGTTGATCGGCGAAAAACGGGCAGATGATCGTTGGCTTGCCAGCCCGCAAACCCGCCGCTGTTGTGCCTGCTCCGCCGTGATGCACCACCGCCGCCATGCGCGGGAACAGCCAATCATGCGGCGCGGCGTCGATGGCGAAAGCGTTATCCGGCAGCACTGCGCCGCTGAGGCCGCCCCATCCGCGCAGCAGCAAACCACGCTGTCCGGTCTGCGCCAGCGCGTCCAAGATCAACCTTTGTGGGTCGTGACCTTGCAGCGCCATGCTGCCAAAGCCGATGTAGACGGGCGGTGGGCCGGCTTCGAGGAATGCTTGTAAATCGGCGGGAGGATGCCAACCTTCGCCCTCGTTCAGAAACCAGTAACCGCAAACATGAACCCACGACGGCCAATCTGGCGGACGCGGCACAACCGACGGGCTGTAGCCGAATAAGACGGGCATTGTGTGCGCCCGACTGTTGGCGCTGGCATACGGCCCGCGCAGTCCAATCGGTGGCAGTCCGAGCGATTCGACTCGCCAGCGATTGATGGCGCGGCGGCTCATCTGCCATGTGGTTTGCCGCATTAGCGCGTGGCTGGCGCGATTATAAATGCCGGAGAGCGGCAAACGTGGCGCGACGATGGCCGGAAAGGCGCTGGTGGGATGCGTCGGTTGCAGCTCCGCCGAGAACGCCGGAATATTGAGCTTCTCTGCAACGTGATAGGCCAGTATGCCGAAGGTCGAAAATACAATCGCGTCGGTGTTCTGGCAAGCGCGCTCGATATCGGCGGCAAGCTGCTCCAATACCTGCGCGGCGATGTCGAAGATACCGCGCACGAAGCGAATCGGATTGCTGCCAGAGCCAATCCACTGCTGACCAAGTTCGCTGTTTAAGAGTTCAACGGGATTCGGTTCGATGGCGGCGAAGTCGAGGCCGTGTTCGCGGACGAAACTTTCAAAAATGCTGTGCGTGGCCACGCGAACGTCATGGCCTGCTGCGCGCAGTCCCATGCCAAGCGCGACGAAGGGCTGCGCGTCGCCGCGAGAGCCAACACAAACAATGGTGATGTGCATAGTGAGAGGTCATGTAGGGGCAGGTCTCAGACCTGCCCCTACGCGAGTTTATTAACCTATGCTTCCGCCCGGTTGTCGCAGCGTAGCGATAGTCTGACAGGCGGCGCATGTTCCATCAGCGCG
>JACMMD010000362.1 GCA_014379235.1 Anaerolineae bacterium | reverse complement strand
GCTGGCTTCGCTGGCCAAAGTCTGCGCTTCTTGCTCGAAGTTGGCCGCTGCGTCTGCGCGTCCTTGCTGCGAGAGGATGTCGTTCTCGTCAATCAGGAAACTGGTGTAAGGCGTGATGATGCCATAGCGCACACTCAAATCCACGATGCTTTCCACGATTTCGGGGTTCTCACCGTTTAGGCGGATGCTTTGCAGCAGATCACCGATGCGGCGCGTAGCCCACAGGCGGGCGATAAACGGCTCACCACCAGCGCGCTCCGGGAAATCGAGGCTGCTGTAGGTGAAGCTCTGCGGCTCACCGTTGACTTCGCCGCGCAGCGTGATGCTGGTATCGTCCGCGTCACCGCGATAGCGACCCACCAGCGTAATCTGCGAACCTGCGAACAGGTCAGGCAGCGGCACGGCGGGATACATATCCTCGACCATCAAATCGCCAAAGTCGATTTCGATGTCGGTCAGCACAGGCGCGTTGATCTTGTTGTACAGGCTGGCCATTTCCTCGTCGATGCGCTCCGATGGACGCACGTAAGACGAGATGCCGTTGTTCGCCTGCACAATCGTATCGAGCAGGAAGGTGTCCACGTCATCACCGACACCGAAGGCGAAAATGCTGGCGTTCGAGGGCGCGGCGTTCTCGACGTTTTCAAGGATACCCTCGATCTCGGTCTCGCCTTCTGTCGGCAGGCCGTCGGTCATGAACAAGATCGTAGCCGGACGTTCGCCAACCATATCCAGCGCCGTTGTCAGCGCGAGGTTGATGTCTGTACCGCCGATGGCATCCTGCGTGTAAATCCAGTCGATAGCCTCTTGGGCTTCGGCGGGCGTTTCCATCTCATTGCTGAACGTGCGGTAGCCCGTGCTGAACAAGACGACGTTGAAGTGATCTTCGGGGTTCAGATTTTCCAGCACATAGGCGGCGGCATCTTGCGCCTGCTGCCACTTGTCGCCGTCCATGCTGCCCGATTGGTCAAGCACGATAATCACGTCTTTGGGGAACAGTTGGTCATCGGGAACTTCCACAGGCGGCTGAACCAGCAGCATGAAGAAGCCGTTGTCATTCGCGCCTTCACGGAAAGTTAGCAGGTTGACGTTGATCTCGTCGCTGGAGATGCCCCAATACAGGCTGAAATCACCGTCGGGGCGGAAGTTATTGCTCTCGTAGCCCGCGCTGAAACCATCGTCACCGTCGCGGCTGATGGCGATTTCGTGGCTGGGCGAGTAAATGTTGCTGATTTCGTCGTTGCTCTGGACATCGACGCTGACGCTCATCTCGTCAATCGTGCGTCCTGAAACGTGCGCCGTATTCATCGGATAGACGTAGTGAATCAGGCCGTTGTCGATTTCTAAAATTTGCACGTAGCTGATCTCGACGCGGCGAAAGTCTCCCGGCGGAATGGGGAAAATGTTGGCCTGCACCGCGCCCGTGCCGATATATTCCAGCAGCGCGGGGTCACGGTATTGGCGCACGATTTCGTCATAGACGGCGCGGGCTTCATCGGCTTCGAGGATACGGGCCTCAATCGCCTGCCCATCGACGTACATAATCAGTTGGTCAACGGTTGCGCCCTGCGGCAGTGGGAAAATGAATGTCCCTTCAGCCAGCGATTCACCAACGTTGGTGAACTGCATATCGACATTGGTGGTAGCGATCTGGTCTTCAACCGTCACATTGACGCGGTGAAAGTCGATCTTGAGCCACGACGGATCGGTAAAGACGCCGGGTGTCCAGCATGGCACTCGCACGTCGCAGTCAAGGCACGGCGGTGGGCAGTCCGGCACGATGATTCCCTGCGCGGCGGCGGGGATAATGCCAGCTACAAGGAGTAATAACGAAACGAACGTGATAATCAGTGATTGGCGTTTCATGGGGTTTCCTCTCCACTTGTTTACAACAGTCGTTGGTCGAACGATCTGCACATATGACGTTGACGCAATGAAGATTGTTCCCAAGCTGGGATGATTGGTAAAGGCACTCGTGTTCAAAGTCACTTAAAGTCGCTATACTGGCAAGCGCGCATCGCCGCTATGAACAGCCAAACCATCATGAACGAACCCTATATTTTCAGTTTGACCGACCAGCCCGATGCCGTTGACCGCCGCGCCGTCGATGATGGCTTGACGGCCTTCAACGAGCAGCACGCCGCCCCAGAAAACTATCAACCGTTGTGCGTCTTCATGCGCGATGCGAAAGGCGCTGTCGTCGGCGGACTGATAGGCGAAACCTACTGGAATTGGCTGCACATTGACATTCTATGGCTGCGTGAGAATGTGCGGGGCAGCGGCTACGGCACACGGATAATGCTCTTGGCCGAAGACGAAGCGCGGCGGCGCGGCTGTAAAAGTGTATTCCTCGATACGATCAGCTTTCAAGCGCTTGATTTTTACGTCACGCTCGGCTACACGCTGTTTGGTCAATTAGAAAACTTTCCAGAGGGCGAGACACGCTACTACTTGCAGAAGAAACTGTGACCACTTGGCCAGCGTTCATGCGCGAACGTCGTCTCTCGCTGCTGGCGATTGCTTTCACGTTGGCCGCGCTGCTGGCCGTGACCATCCGCGCTGACTTCGACGCTGAATGGCTGCGCGATTATACGCTGACACCACAGCGCTTGCAGGCGCTTTACATCATGATTCTGGCTGTGCTGGCGGGCGTGTTCGCCTTCGAGCCAAACCTGCGGCGCGAACTTTCCGATGGCAAAGCAACAGCCCTCATCACGGGATTGGCGCTGTTCGCCAGCTTCTTCGTCGTGTGGATCATCGTGCCAGACCAGCAAGAACGCTGGTCGCGCTTCCCGCTGACGATCTGGTTCATCATCGCGCATGTCGTCGGGCTGTGCGCGATAGTCGTTCGCATGGCATTGCAGTACCCCGACGATGAGCCAACCTTTCGTATGGCGCGCTATGCTCGCATCATAACATTTTCATTAGGGCTGCTGCTGCTGTACGTGCATATCACCAGTGTGGGCAGCTTCATGCGCTTCGACATGCCCGATGAGCCGTGGTCGGCCAGCGCGGCCACCAACTTCGCCGCCAGCGGCCAGCTCAATCGCAGCTATAACGGCGGCGCATATGGCGACAAAGACCCCACCGAAGCCCGTTATTACGTGCTCATGGGTTTATGGGTTCGGGCGCTTGGCCCGGATTTCGTCACCATGCGCGCCTTTTCGCTGGTAGTGGCTGGCAT